>CAXGXG010000321.1:0-2264 GCA_964013525.1 uncultured Alphaproteobacteria bacterium
GCAACAACGATACGGTAATAAGGACGCTTTTTAGCACCACCACGTGATAAACGAATTTTAACTGCCATGTCTTTTCTCCTTTATGTTCAGTCTATTGGTTTCGTTGAGTTCAATTACTTTTTCTTATTCTTCTTGCGCTGTTTTTCCAGCTGTTTCTTTTTGCGTTTATTCAGCTTCTTGGGTGTGCCGCCACCCGCACCACCCAGCATGCCTGCCATGTCTTCAAGTGAAGGATTCGCACCTCCCATACCACCCAGTCCGGCATTGCCCATTGGGCCGCCCGGTGCAAATGGATTGGGCCCCAGACCACTGGGATCATTTTCTGTCGGCACACCGGGAAGTTCGCCACCAAACTGCTTGGCCATATCTTCCATATCCGGCATTGCACCACCACCGAACATTTTACCAATGCCCTTCATCATGGAGCCGCCACCCATTTTTTTCATCTTTTTCATCATGGACTGCATCTGCTGGAACTGTTTTAGCAGGCGGTTCACATCCTGTACCTCTGTACCGGAACCTGCGGCAATACGTTTGCGGCGGGATGCATTCATGATCTGCGGGTTTGCGCGTTCATCCTTGGTCATTGATGACAAGATGGCTTCCTGGCGAACCAGGATGCTTTCATCCAGCTCCGTATCGCCCATCATTTTTTTGATTTTTCCCATACCGGGCAGCATTTTCATCAGGCCGCCCATACCACCCATTTTACGCATTTGTTTCAGCTGGCTGGCAAAGTCATCAAGGTCAAATTTACCTTTGGCCATTTTCTTGGCCATACGTTCCGCTTCGTCGCGTTCAATCGTGTCGGCGGCCTTCTCAACCAGCGAAACGACATCACCCATATCCAGAATACGGTCGGCAATACGGTTGGGATAAAACGGCTCCAGCGCATCGGTTGTTTCACCGACACCCATAAATTTAATCGGCTTACCAGTTACCGCCCGCATGGAAAGGGCAGCCCCCCCGCGGGAGTCGCCATCAATACGTGTCAGAACAATACCGGACACACCGATTTCTTCGTTAAAGTTACGCGCGGTCGTCACCGCATCCTGACCAGTCATCGCATCCACCACCAAAAGCGTTTCCGCAGGGTTGGCAATGTCACGGACGGTCTTTACTTCTGTCATCAGCTCCTGATCAATCGAAAGACGGCCGGCTGTATCCAAAAGGACGATATCATAACCACCCAGCTCACCTTCTTTCATGGCGCGCTTGGTAATTTCGTCAGGCATCTGGCCTTCAATAATCTCGAGTGTATCAACCCCGATCTGATCGCCCAGGATTTTCAACTGTTCCTGTGCCGCCGGACGATAGATATCCAGTGAAGCCATAAGGACTTTCTTGCGTTCTTTTTCGCTTAAAAACTTACCTAATTTGGCTGTCGTGGTTGTTTTACCACCACCTTGCAATCCTACCATCAGGATCGGAACAGGCGGTTTGGCTGACAGGTTCAGGGCCTCTTCGCCCTCACCGGCGCTAAGTGTTTCAACCAGAACCTCATGAACAATTTTGACAACCTGTTGGCCGGGCTGAACAGATTTCAGCACCTCTTCACCAACGGCTGCATCTTTGACTTTTTCGATAAAGTCTTTGGCAACCGGCAGGGCAACGTCAGCCTCAAGAAGGGCGATACGAATCTCGCGCATGGCGCGTTTGACATCTTCTTCTTTTAAAACGCCGCGGCCCGTTAAGCTGTCAAAGACACCGCCCAGTTT
This sequence comes from uncultured Alphaproteobacteria bacterium, assembly GCA_964013525.1. GTDB lineage: Bacteria > Pseudomonadota > Alphaproteobacteria > Micavibrionales > CSBR16-224 > CATLPD01. The sequence goes on from CAXGXG010000321.1 coordinate 1,719, forward strand.
CTGACTTAGATTTTCAAACATAAAATGTTCATTCCTTAAAACTGTTGTTCCTGCCTATCGCAAATGCAATTTCGCCCCGATGAGCGTAACTTCGCCGATCGGGGGACGCAGAGCGCAAAACTCTATAGATTTGGGATAGAGGCTTTGCTAATGTTCAAGCAGTTTTTATCGGATTTCATAACAAGAGTCAAGTCATGGCACAGATTAACTGGTGGCACCCCGACCATTTAAGTACAAAAAAGGTCAATTTACGTCAGCGCGCAGACTTAATTCGTAAAGTCCGCAATTATTTTGACGGACTTGATTACCTTGAGGTGGAAACCCCCATCCTTCAAAACGCCCCTGTTATGGAAGTCCATATCAAAGCGTTTGAAACCGAATATGTTTCACCTGATTACAGCCATCGACAGACTTTTCGCCTGCATACCAGCCCTGAATTTGCCATGAAAAAACTGCTGGTCGGTGGCCTGACGAAAATTTATCAGATCTGCAAATGCTTTCGTAATGCCGAAGGGTCCCCCAATCACAGCCCTGAATTTACGATGT
>CAXGXG010000322.1:0-2263 GCA_964013525.1 uncultured Alphaproteobacteria bacterium
TAGATGGGGATCAAATTATTTCCGAGCTTGGAGACCGTATCGGCGGCAAAACCGTTCATCTTGTACAGGGTCGTTATGATCTGGTCTGTCCTTTTCAAACGGCTTGGGATGTCCACAAGGCCCTACCTGACAGCCATCTCCATATTCTTCCAACAGCCGGCCATACGGCGAAAGAGCCACAAACGACCAAGAAGCTTATTGAGATATTGGATAAACTCTAAACAAGTAAAAAACCCGGCACAAAGGCCGGGTTTTTAAATTCTGTAGAAGCTCTGTAATTATTTGTCAGAGTTTTCTTTGCCTGAGCGCTTTTCAACTGTCTTTGCATCTTTTGGGATGTCAGACTGACCATCTTTTTTCTTCGCCGCAGTTTTCGCTTTGGCTTTTTTAGATGTGCTTGGCTTTTTTGCGTCTTCAGGTGATTTCTTTTCTGCCTTTTTTGCTTTGGCAGGTTTAGACTTTTTCTCGTCCTTATCGTCTTTTTTGTCGGCCTTTTTTGCAGCTTTCTTCGCAGGCTTTTGCTCTTCCTGAGATGTTTCTGCAAAATCAGCAAAATCTTCGTAAGCATCCTGGCCGCTGTCCTGACCTTTGGCAGATGGATCACGGTCCACCAGCTCAATAATAGCCATAGGTGCAGCATCACCATAACGGAAGCCGGCTTTTAAAACGCGTGTGTAACCGCCGTTACGTTCTTGGTAACGATCGCCCAAAACGTCGAACAGTTTCTTGGTCATTGCTGGGTCACGCAGTTTTGACATCGCTTGGCGACGGTCTGAAAGGCGGCCTTTTTTAGCAAATGTAATCAGCTTGTCAACAAAACGGCGTAGTTCTTTTGCTTTTGGCAAAGTTGTTTTGATCTGCTCGTGCTTGATCAATGCAGCAGCCATATTTGCGAACATGGCTTTGCGGTGTGGGGATGTACGGTTAAGCTTACGGCCTTTCATCTTATGGCGCATGGCTATGTCCTTTCTATATAGTGCTGCCTTAATCGGGTAAGGCGGATTGTAATTCGGTAAACTGGGTTAAACAAAATTTACCGTTCGCCCCTCACGGGCTTCATAAAAATCCGTTGCTTAGAACGGATCCTCAACTTTTTTCAGAAGCTCTTCAATGTTCTCTGGCGGCCACTCTGGCACCTGCATGCCAAGGTGAAGATCCATATCAGCCAGAACTTCTTTAATTTCGTTCAAAGATTTGCGACCAAAGTTTGGTGTACGCAACATCTCGCCTTCTGTTTTCTGAACCAGATCACCGATATAAACGATGTTGTCGTTTTTCAGGCAATTGGCAGAACGAACAGACAGTTCCAATTCGTCAACTTTGCGAAGCAGGTTACGGCTGAATGGCAGCGCATCTTTTTCTTCATCTTCGCGGTCAATGTTCGGATCTTCGAAGTTAACGAAAATCTGCAGTTGATCCTGCAGAATACGTGCAGCAAAGGCCACCGCATCTTCAGGTGTAACTGTACCGTCTGTTTCAACATCCAGAACCAGCTTATCATAGTCAGTGATCTGGCCAACACGCGTATCTTCAACGCGGTATGAAACTTTGCGGACCGGGCTAAACAGGCTGTCAACCGGGATCAGACCAACTTGTGAATCTTCTGGGCGGTTTTCCTTGGCAGGGCGGTAGCCTTTACCGGAATCAACTGTGAGTTCCATTTCCAATGTTGTACCATCGCTCAATGTGCAAAGAACCATGTCTTCGTCCATGATCTCAACATCAGCACCGGTTTCAATTTGACCGGCGGTAACTTCACCTGGGCCTTCGGCCTTCAGTTTGATCTTTTTGGCACCTTCTGACAGGACCTTAAGTGGCATCTTTTTAATGTTCATAATGATGTTTGTGACATCTTCGCGAACACCGTCAATAGAGGAGAATTCGTGCAGAACGCTGCCGCCGTTGATTTTGATGGCTGTGACCGCTGCACCCTGAAGGGAAGACAGCAAAACGCGACGCAAGGCGTTACCCAATGTCAGGCCGTAGCCACTTTCCAATGGGTCAACAGTCACTGTCCCAAAACGTTTTGGGTCCAGTTTAGTTTTTACGTCAATGTTGTTTGGTTTAATGAGCTCTAGCCAGTTTTTCTCGATCAAGGTTCAACCCTCCGAAGGTCAATATGAATTTAGATGAATAAAAAGTTCTGCGATTAAACGCGGCGCTTTTTCTTGGGGCGGCAGCCGTTATGTGGAACGGGTGTATCATCAACGATAGAGTTGATCACCAGCCCCAAAGACTGCAAACCGCGAATTGCTGATTCGCG
>CAXGXG010000323.1:0-2229 GCA_964013525.1 uncultured Alphaproteobacteria bacterium
AAATGTCACGTTTAGCGAAAAACCCGGTTCCGGTTCTTGATGGAGTTGATGTCATAATCAACGGTCAGGACGTTAAGGTCAAAGGCCCGAAAGGGGAAATGTCCATGACATTGATTCCTGAAATTCAGGCCGAGAAGACTGATGATGGCATCATGGTTAAGACCGATAGCGCGAGCCGCTTTGCCCAAAATATGAAGGGTACGGTTTGGTCATTGATCCGTGGCATGATTCACGGCGTTAAAGAAGGCTATGAAAAGAAGCTGGAAATTAACGGTGTTGGTTACCGCGCACAAATGAAAGGCAAAGATCTTGTCCTTCAGTTGGGCTATAGCCATGAAATCGTATACGCACAGCCAGAAGGCATTAAGATTGAATGCCCTCAGCAAACGGAAATCGTGATCACAGGTGTAGACAAACAGCAAGTTGGTCAAACAGCTGCCGAGATCATTAAATTCCGCCCACCAGAGCCATATAAAGGTAAAGGTGTGAAGTATGCAGGTCAGCAGATCCTGCGTAAAGAAGGTAAGAAGAAATAAAAACTAAGGTTTGAAAATAAGGATTTAAGGCCATGACAGCAAAACGTATTACGCCCACTCAGCGCCGTGCTTTACGTACACGCACAAAGGTTAAAACCGCAGCGATCCGCAACGGGCGTCCACGTCTGAGCGTCTATCGTTCAAATAACCATATTTCAGCGCAAATCATCGATGACACAAAACATGTGACATTGGCATCCGCATCAACAATTGATACGGACCTGAAAGGTAAGTTGAAAGAGAAAACCGGTAATGCAGATGCGGCAACGGCAGTTGGTAAGCTGCTCGCAGAGCGTGCAAAAAAAGCCGGTATCAAAGAAGTGATTTTTGACCGCGGAAGCTACGTTTATCACGGACGTGTTAAGGCTTTGGCAGATGCAGCCCGTGAAGGCGGCCTGGAATTTTAATCGGAATTTGTAAGACGAAGAAGGAATAAAAAATGGCAAGAGCTGATCAAGCACAATCGAATGAACCTGAACTGCTGGAACGCCTGGTTGGTATTAACCGCGTTGCAAAAGTTGTAAAAGGTGGACGTCGTTTCGGTTTCGCTGCACTTATGGTCGTTGGTGATGGTAAAGGTCGTGTTGGCGTTGGATCCGGGAAAGCCCGTGAAGTGCCGGAAGCGATCCAGAAAGCTGCACAACAAGCAAAACGCAACATGATCCGCGTTCCACTACGCGAAGGTCGTACATTGCACCACGATGTAAAGGCCCGTTTTGGAGCCGGTCGCGTAATCATGCGTACAGCTGAACCTGGTACAGGTATTATTGCCGGCGGTCCGTTGCGCGCTGTTTTTGAAGCTTTAGGTATTCAGGATATCGTTGCCAAATCTGTAGGGTCTTCCAACCCATATAACATGGTAAAAGCCGCCCTTAGCGCTTTTGAAAAAATGGAAAGCCCACGCATGGTTGCAGGCCGTCGCGGCAAACGCGTTAATGAAATCTTGGGTCGCAAAAAAGCGAACGAAGAATAATCGTTTTTCGTATATTAAGGAGATAGGAAATGGCTGAAGAGAAAAAGACACCTAAGAAAACAAGCGCGAAGACATCCGCTTCCAAGACAGGTGCGAAAAAAGCCGGTTCAACAAAAAAAGCAGACAAGAAATCTGCCGATAAGAAGCCAGCCGCAAAAAAAGCAACAGGCAAAACGATCGTTGTTACACAGACCGGCAGCCCGATTGGCCGCAAGGCGTATCAGCGTGCAACGCTTGTTGGCTTGGGTTTGAACAAACTTCACGCGACTCGCGAACTTGAAGACACACCATCTGTGCGCGGCATGATTAATGCTGTTAAACATCTGGTAAGTGTTGAAGACGCCGCTTAAATCGTATAGTATCCGCAGCACATTCAATGTAACCGAGTCTTCCGCGCTGCATGGAAGGCGTAAACAATTTAAAAAGGTCAAAGACAATGAAACTCAATGAATTAAAACCAGCAAAAGGTTCAGTAAAAGAACGCACACGCGTTGGCCGCGGTATCGGTTCCGGTAAGGGTAAGACATCCGGCGCCGGTCAAAAAGGCCAAAAAGCACGTTCAGGTGTTGCGATTAAAGGTTTTGAAGGCGGTCAAATGCCTATCTACCGTCGCTTGCCTAAAATGGGCTTCAGCAATCCGAACCGCAAACGCTACGCCGAAATTACACCAGGCCGCATTCAGTCAGCTTTGGACAGCAAAAAGCTGGACGGCAAAGGTGA
>CAXGXG010000324.1:0-2222 GCA_964013525.1 uncultured Alphaproteobacteria bacterium
ATTTATTATAAAAATATGCGGATCTTTTGATCCGCTTTTTTTATGCTTTTCTAAACTTTCATAAACATGTTTGGAACCTCTCTGTAGCAGTGACAGTGGAACCCTAGAGAATCTCGCGTGTTTGTAAGGGGAAAGGAGAATTTTCATGACACAACTATTAACAACAACACTACGCAACCGTAGCGAGCTTCAATCAACATTGAATGAACTTGAACAAATCGGCGTGCGCGACGAACAAATTACTGTTCTATCCAATGAAAAAACACATCACAAACATTTCGGTACACTGGATGAGGATCATCAGGAGGAGACCGTTGAAGAGGGTGCGGCAGAAGCTGCCACTTCAGGTGGACTTGTCGGCGCAGTTTTGGGCGGTGTGATCACTGCGACCAGCCTTGCGCTTCCAGGTGTTAACATTCTGGTCGGTGGTGCGCTAGCCGCGACCTTGGTCGGCGCTGGTGCGGGTGCAATGACCGGCGCCGTTGCAGGCGGCTTGCTCGGCGCTTTGGGTACCTATGGTGTTACAGAAGCTGAAGCCCGCAAGTATGAAGAAGATATTCGTGCCGGACGTATTCTGCTGATGGTTAAACCATCCGACGAATCACAGCACATTGATATTGCCCGCATTATCGCGGAACATGATAAAAAGCGTCTAGCGGCATAATTAAAACTGTCACACAGCACGTTAAAGAAAACGCCCCGGGAAGGGGCGTTTTTTTATTTAGACATATATTCGCTTTAAGAAATTTTTGCTGATTTTGATGCAAACATATTTTGTTGGCCAGGTTCCTTGTTGATTAAGCCAAGGTCTGCATTAACATCTTTCAACGTTTCGTATTCTTCGTGGGGCAGGGCGCGGAACATCTCAATCGCGCTTTCTGTGCCACCGTTCTCTTCGGCTGTTTCAATCAATGATGCCTTGGATGTTGGGAATTCTGCATTATCAATCAGTACCAAAAGGTTCTTTGGGTGGTCTTCGTTTTTCATGTCAGTCATTTTTATATCCTCGTTTGTTGGGTCGATATAACCAACAGTGACGGGGGTGAAAGGTTCCCGTTACCTGGGGTAGAGAACATAGACGAAGTAATACGCATCATCGCCTGTGTCATGAAAACAAAAAGCTTTGAGACCACTGAGATCCGCGTGATCAATCTCTTGCCCGGCTGTTGTGGAAAATACACCCGTGAAACTCGTGTTGATAAAATCGTCACCCGGCGGCGCGTCGGCCGTTAGGGGGATGCTCAGCATATCGAGCGCAGCTTTGCACGCATTTTGCGTTACCTCAACACTCATAAAAAGATCTGCGTCTGTATGTAGGCCGTGGCCATAGACCGGGGACGTCCCGCTGAAAATATAGGCACTTGCCGATGGGTCCGGAACAACGGCGTCCGGCGGGCGACGCCATTTGATACCGCCGCCTGTTTCAAAAACGCGACATATGCTGCTGGTGCAATTTGAATTTTGATGAAGTGTCGCCGGGTTGTCCTGATCTGATCTGAAATCCAGAGTGGTAAGGCCGATATTATTGATCTGAACCATTTGATAGGCTGTGTTTTCAAGGTTTGCGCCATATCGCAGCATATCCTGAATGCCGGATTCGATTTGTTTACGGCTATATTGCAGCGAAGCTGTCCCATCGAATGAATTGCTGACAACAATCGTCAACATGGCAAAAAGCCCTGTAATAACCAGGACCATAACCAAAGCGTTACCAGATTGTTGGGCGTAATCTTTCATGATGCTCATATTATAAGTCAAATATGGCTTAAATGTGAAGATTCATCAGCACACTATCTTTTATTTTGCCAAGCGTTACGGGAAAGCGTAAAATTGAGCCATGATAAAAACGATGACAGGCGGACAAATATTGGTGCAATCCCTGCTGGCCCATGGGGCTGAGCGGGCATTCGGTGTGGCGGGGGAGAGTTATCTGGCTGTTCTGGATGCGCTCTACGACGTTCAGGACAGAATAGAGCTAGTGACCAACCGTCAGGAAGGTGGGGCTGCATTCATGGCCGAGGCCTACGCCAAATTAACGGGCAAAACGGGGCTTTGTTTTGTCACGCGGGGACCAGGGGCGTGCAATGCATCCATAGGTGTCCATACCGCGCGGCAGGATTCAACGCCTATGATCCTTTTTGTCGGGCAAGTCGCGCGCGAACAAATGGGACGTGAGGCCTTTCAGGAAATTGATTACCGTCAAATGTTTAAGCCACCAATTG
>CAXGXG010000325.1:0-2216 GCA_964013525.1 uncultured Alphaproteobacteria bacterium
TCTCGCCTGCGCTTGCACGAACATCATCAAGGACAGCCTTTAAGCGCTCTTCAAATTCACCGCGGTATTTTGCCCCTGCAATCATAGACCCCAAATCAAGCGCCATTAAACGCTTGTTTTGCAGGCTTTCGGGCACATCGCCATTTACAATGCGAAGGGCCAAGCCTTCGGCAATGGCGGTTTTACCCACGCCAGGCTCACCAATGAGAACAGGGTTATTTTTGGTGCGACGGGACAGCACCTGCATGGTGCGGCGGATTTCCTCATCCCGGCCAATGACAGGGTCCAGTTTGCCGTCACGGGCAGCTTCAGTCAGGTCACGCGCATATTTCTTTAGCGCTTCCATCTGGTCCTCGGCCGTGGCGCTATCGGCTGTACGTCCTTTTCGCATATCGTTGATTGCATGGTTGAATGAATTTTCATTCAAACCTGCAGCCTTGATCATATTTGCCGTATCACCACCAGACATAAGCATCGCCTGAAAAATCCTTTCAAGGGTGACGTATTTGTCTCCGGACTTTTTAGCCAATTGTGTCGATTGGTCCAAAATTCTTGCCAGATCCTTGGACATATGAAGGCCCTGCGCGCCGCTGCCTTCAACGACCGGATTTTTGGCAATCAGCTCCTCAGCACTGCGTTTTAGTTTTTCCGGTTTCCCGCCTGCGTTTCGGACAAGATTGATAACAACATTGCTGTCATCGTCCAGCAGGCACTTTAACATGTGCTCGGGCTTCAAATGTTGATGATTGTTTCGCATGGCAAGCGTTTGCGCAGCTTGCATCGCGGAGCGTGAACGCTCGGTAAATTTTTCGAAGTCCATTTCGGCACTCCTCCTCTTATTTTATAATGTCTCAAGACCCAACACGCGGCATCCTGATAAGGTTTCATGTTATGGCATCCCGATAACGGCAATGCCATACAATAATTATAGCACAATTTAACTGGATTTCGATATTCAGACTTTAAAAAATTGATTCCGGCCTATAAACTTGGCCAAAACCACCCGTAACGGAGCCAAAGACATGACCAAAATGCGTACAGAAACAGATTCAATCGGCAAAATTGATGTTCAGGATGACAAATACTGGGGCGCGCAGACACAGCGCAGCCTCCAAAACTTTAAAATCGGAACAGAACGTATGCCAGAAGCCCTGATCCGCGCACTTGGTATTCAGAAAAAGGCCGCAGCTCTTGCCAATATGAAACTGGATGAACTGGACGACAATATCGGCAAGAATATTGTCAAAGCAGCGGATGAGGTCATTGATGGCACACTGATGGATCACTTCCCACTGGTGGTCTGGCAGACAGGATCGGGCACACAATCAAACATGAATGCAAACGAAGTCATTTCGAACCGCGCGATTGAGATGATGGGTGGCAAACAAGGCAGCAAGGACCCTGTTCACCCGAATGATCACGTAAACCGCGGACAATCATCAAACGATACATTCCCAACAGCTATGCATATCGCAGCGGGCGAGCAAATTCACCATGCGCTGCTTCCGGCTTTGGAAAAACTTCACAAGGCCCTTGCGGACAAATCAGATGCTTTTTCCGACATTATCAAAATCGGTCGTACGCACCTCCAGGATGCTACACCGGTGACACTTGGTCAGGAATTTTCAGGCTATGCCCACCAGATCAAGATGGGGATTGAGCGTATCAAAAGTGCCCGCCCACGTATAATGGAGCTGGCCCAAGGCGGTACCGCCGTTGGCACAGGGATCAATTCCAAGAAGGGTTTTGCTGAGGAATTTGCAAAACAAGTTGCCGATATTACTGACCTGCCATTTGTGACAGCACCGAACAAGTTTGAAGCCTTGGCCGCACATGATGCAATTGTTGAGATGTCAGGCGCACTCAATACCATTGCGTGTTCACTAATGAAGATTGCAAATGATATCCGCTTGCTCGGCTCCGGCCCACGATGCGGAATTGGGGAAATTACCCTGCCCGCGAACGAGCCCGGATCTTCGATCATGCCGGGAAAGGTTAACCCAACCCAGTCCGAAGCCCTGACCATGGTCTGTGCACAAGTCATGGGCAATCATACAGCTATATCCGTTGCCGGCAGCAACGGCCATTTTGAATTGAATGTTTTCAAGCCTGTTATGATTTATAACCTATTACAATCCATCCGTTTGATTGCCGATAGTGCTGTTAGCTTTACAGACAATTGTGTTGTCGGTATTGAAGCCAATCGTAAAAACATT
>CAXGXG010000326.1:0-2216 GCA_964013525.1 uncultured Alphaproteobacteria bacterium
TCGGCAGCGCCGAAGAGGTTGGACCAACATCATGACCCTCCCGGTTTTATATTCCTTTCGCCGTTGTCCATATGCCATGCGGGCACGGATGGCGCTTTATTATGCCGGGATCAATGCCGAAGTGCGCGAAGTCGACCTGAAAAACAAACCCCAGGCGCTTTTGGAGATTTCGCCAAAAGGAACCGTTCCGGTTTTGCATCTACCCGATGGCACCGTCATAGATGAAAGTTTGGATATTCTAAATTGGGCCGTAAAGCAAAATGACCCCAAGGGATGGGCACGTGTTTCTGATGATGTCTTTGACAAATACCATAAGGATATGACGAAAACATTTATCCCCAACTTAAACCGCTACAAATACCCTGTGCGTTATGAGGATGCCGATCCGGACCTGTCCCGACAGATTTGCGAAGAATACCTCGCCCAAATGAATGCAACCATGGTTAAAAACAGCGGCTATTTGGGCGAACAATTCATGTCAAAATCTGACATCCTTGTCTTTCCCTTTATTCGGCAATACCGGATCGTGGACAATGATGCCTTTGACAGGTTGCCACTTCCGGCCCTGCATCGCTGGTTTTCAGAATTTTACAGAAGCGACCTGTTCAATGATGTCATGATTAAACGTGACCCTTGGGAAGATGGCGATAAGCCAGGCTTTCTAATCCCGCGAAAAGACGAACTGCCCGACTGAAACAGATGGCAGCGGTTTAAAAACGGCTGCGCCCTTCAATCACCTCGTCACGAATTTCAAGGCTTTCTTTACGGGAAATCCCCAACAGCGGGCCAAGGCGACGGATAATATGGTCCTCACGATCATGGATTTCACCGTCGGCCAAAACCATCTGCCATGCATAGCCCAAAATGTCCTTGCGCTGTTCGTTATCCAAATCATCGTTAATTGCACGAACAAAACGGTGCATATCAACCGCATCTTCGCTCTCTTTGGATGCATGATGGACCAGGTCTTTGGCATCTGCGGACTTCATTGCGAAATGGTCTGTAAAAATATCGTGCAATTGCTGCTTTTCCTGCGGGCCAAATGTCTCGTCAGAAGAGGCAACCGTAATCAACAAGGCTGCGATTGCCGTTCGCAGGTCTTTGTCTTTTTGCAGCTCCTCACCATCAATGTGATCGCGACCCAGAAGTGATTTAATTGATTTCCACATGCTCAAAATCTAGCCCTTGTTGTTTATTTACCCTCCCTATAAACTAGTCTGGAAGTCAAAAAACGTAAAGGGAGTTTTCTAATATGCTGGCACAAAAACAATCCGATGCCTCCGGTTATAACATTCAAGAGGTTTTGAAATCCTTGGGTGTAGATGAAAAAGCCACCAAAGGCGGCACACGTGAAGTTCGCAGCCCTATTGACGGGGCGGTTTTGGCCAATGTTTACGAAGACGACCAAAAATCTCTGGAAACCAAAATCAGCCGCGCCCATGATGCGTTCCTAAAGTGGCGCACAACCCCCGGCCCCGTTCGTGGGGAGCTGATCCGCCTGTTGGGAGAAGAGTTGCGCAAATCCAAACAAGATCTGGGGCGGCTTGTAACCATTGAAAATGGCAAAATCCTGTCAGAAGGATTGGGCGAAGTTCAGGAAATGATTGATATCTGCGATTTTGCTGTCGGGCTGTCGCGTCAACTCTATGGCCTTACCATTGCCTCCGAACGGCCGGGTCATAAAATGCAGGAGAACTGGCACCCTCTGGGCGTTGTCGGTGTCATCAGTGCATTTAACTTTCCTGTTGCCGTATGGGCGTGGAATTTCGCACTGGCGATTGTTTGCGGTGACCCCGTTATCTGGAAGCCATCTGAAAAAACGCCACTGACCGCTTTGGCATGTGAAGCGATATTCAAGCGTGCACTGGACAGGTTTGAAGACGCCCCTGAAGGATTGCTTGAAGTTGTCATCGGCGACAAATCAATTGGCGAGAAGATGGTTGATGATAAACGCCTACCATTGATCAGCGCTACCGGTTCAACACGCATGGGGCGCGAGGTTGCCCCCAAAGTCGCTGAACGTTTTGGCAGGTGCATTTTGGAACTGGGCGGCAATAATGCCATGATTTTAACACCCAGTGCGGATTTGAAAATGGCGTTGCATGCAACGGTTTTCGGCGCCGTCGGAACCGCTGGCCAACGTTGTACAACCCAGCGCCGTTTGATTGCGCACAAGGATGTTTACCAAAATTTCGTTTCCCGCGTCGTCAAGGCTT
>CAXGXG010000327.1:0-2215 GCA_964013525.1 uncultured Alphaproteobacteria bacterium
ATTAAGGCTTCTTTTCCTTGAAAAGCTCACTATAATGGTCTTTCATTTATTTTGCTAAAACCAATTTGAAAGGTCAGAGACGGTGACAGAAAAGGATAAAGAAGTCTACCTCCCCAGCGGTGAGGCCGCCCCGACAGAGCGCGGCACACAATCAGAACGCACCATCCAGCGTATTGAGGAAGAACACGAATACGCATCTGTAATTATTAAACGCAATGATGCGGCGTTCAAACACCCCGATGACGTTTTGCAAATGGCCATTGATGAGGGTCGCGAACAGGTTTCCCGTTCCGCATCATCACTGATCCTATCCGCAGTTTCCGCAGGCCTGATTTTGGGTTTTGCGGCAATGTCCGTATCGTTTATTGTAACCTTGATGCCGGAAACCTCCTCCGCCAACTTTAAACGCTTGGGCATGGGGCTTGTCTATCCTTTGGGCTTTATTGTTTGTATCATGTCCCGCACGGAACTGTTTACTGAACATACAGCGTCAGCGGTTTATCCGTATCTTGAACGTCTTTGCAGCCTGAAAAAACTTTTGCGCCTTTGGGCATTGGTTCTCATCGGCAATATGATTGGTACGTTCCTAAGCTCAATCCTTCTGACATTGGGTGAGCCTGTCATTCAGGCCGAAACCGGTTATACCTATGTTGCGCAACATTTGGTTCACTTCACAGGTACGCAAACCTTTGTCAGTGCGATGCTGGCCGGGTGGCTTATGGCCTTGGGCTCATGGATTATCATGTCAGTCTCCACATCAAGCGCCCAAATCTTAGGGATTTATGTTGTGACCTTCCTGATCGGTATCGGCGGACTTCACCACTGTATTGCGGGTTCTGCAGAACTGTTTACAGCCTATATGATCAACCAGTCGGTGTCCCTGTTTGAAATTGGACACACGCTGTTGTTCGCAATCATCGGTAACCTGGTGGGTGGTAGCTTCTTTGTTGCGATCCTGAACTATGGTCACATCCGAAAAACGCAGGAAATTAATGTCAAAGAATGATTTTTACGATCTGAAACAGACTAAAAATCAGCAGACATTGTCTCTGCACGGGGATTGGAACGTCCAATCTCTTACCAAAATACAAAAGCATTTGTCCGGGGCGCAGTTAACCCCGGACAAAAAGCTGATTATTGATGGCAAAGGGCTGACAGATTTCGATACGGTTGCCGCTGTCCTTTTACAATCCACATTTCGAAAAAAACAGATTTCCCTTGCGCCTCGTCATTTTGAAGACAGCCATCAACAGATATGGGATTTGGTCGATCAAAATTACACGGACCCTCCCGCACCGCCGCAAAGGTTAACAGGTGTAAATGTCACTATTGCAAAACTGGGACACAGTGTCATAGATTTCAAAGATATGGCGCTCTATACGCTTTCCACATTTGGCGAATTTGTCTATAACCTCATCCAAATCGGTGCCGGTAAACAAACCATGCGCACGCGCAGTATTGCCTTTCATATTAATGAAATCGGAATTCGGGCCCTGCCGGTTATTTTCCTGATGGCCTTTTCCATTGCACTGGTCATGGGTTATCAGGGCGCAACGCAGCTCAGAAACTTTGGTGCCAGTATATACACGATTGACCTGGTGGCAATTTCAGTGCTGCGTGAAATGGGTGTCCTGCTCACGGCAATTATGGTGGCTGGCCGGACTGGCAGCGCCTTTGCCGCACAAATCGGCACCATGAAACTGAACGAAGAAATTGCAGCCCTGCAAACCATGGGCGTTTCCCCGTTTAATGCGCTGGCCTTGCCACGGCTGGTGGCTATTTTCATTTCACTGCCCATTCTGACATTCCTGGCCAACATTGTTGCTTTGGCGGGTGTTTATGTTTATGTGCATGCAGCCCTGGATATCAGTCTTACCCAATTTTTAAACCGCATTGATCAGGTGATCACCCCGTCACATTTTTGGGCCGGCATGATCAAGGCGCCTGTCTTTGCTTTGATCATCGGGCTGATCGGCTGCATGCAGGGTATGCAGGTGCGCTCCTCTGCTGAGGATGTCGGTAAACACACAACCAAGGCTGTGGTGCAATCCATCTTTTCAATTATCGTGATGGATGCGATTTTCTCTATCCTCTTTACCAAGGTGGGGATCTGATGCAAAAACCCCTGATTGAAGCCCGCAATATCGTTAACCGCTTTGGAGAGAACACTGTTCATGACGGTTTGAATTTCACGGTTTATCCAAAAGAAATCGTC
>CAXGXG010000328.1:0-2197 GCA_964013525.1 uncultured Alphaproteobacteria bacterium
ATTACTTACTTTCTTTACAAAAACTACTGTTAATCTGCTGTTTTTAACCCAGCCACTTCGCGCTGAATTCTGGAGAACTCCATAATAATGTCATCCATCAGGCGGCTGTCAGGTTTGTCACGGTCCAACCCATATTGATGCAGCTGGTCAATCAACCCGCCAAAGCGAAGGCAACAGGCAGAGCGCGCTGCCCCCTTGATACTGTTGGTCAGTTCGGTCAATTTTGAATAATCATTCTTTTGGATGGCGGCTTCCAATTTATCCAGGCGCGGTTCGGTTGTGCGGACAAATTCACGCAGCATCTCGACCACGCTTTCGTCCATCTCCCCCATAATTTCTTGGATGGCATTGATGTTGATGGCAGGCTCTTCAATATCGTCTGCCGTATTCCGCAGATGTGCGGTTGCAGGATCGGCCATGTCAATTTCGGCGGTCTTATTGTCGATATAGACAACCTCTTCAGCCTTGGCGGTTTTGGGCTTATCTTCCTTTGACGGTTTTTTCTGGCTTATGTCTTTGCCATCATCTTCAAGAAGGCCCCAGCGGATCAAAAGCTGTTTGAACTGCCCCAGACTGACGGGTTTAAGCAGGCATTCGTTAAAACCATAAGACAAATAAGCCTGTTTTTGAGCCATCTGGACATCAGCTGTCAGAACAACGACAGGGAAACCATCGTTGCGGGCAATTCCCTTTTGGTCTTCCATAGCGCGAAGACGTTTCACCAATTCAAACCCATCAATTTCAGGCATGTGAAGGTCAGTGAACAAAATTCCGTGGCGTCCTTCGCGTAAGGTTTCCAAAGCTTGCAGACCATTAGAAACGAAATCAGCCTCAACCCCTAGTTTTTTCAATTGGCGGCGTAAAACATCCTGAACGGTTTTTGTGTCCTCTGCAATCAACAGGCGATGCGGGCGGTTTGTGTTGATGGCAGATGCATTCTGACGTGCGGCAGACAAAACCGCCTCTGACAGGCCAAGGCGGGACGCAGGTTTGGATAAATAGCGTCCACCCATGGTTTGAACAGAGTGCTGCAAACCATAATCGTCGCGGACTGTATACATGATAAGGCCTGCATAAGGTTGCAAGGCGGATACTTCTTTCAGTAAATTGATTCCCAAGCCGTCGGGCAGGCCCTGGTCAATAATCACCACGTCGAAACGTTTTTCGTTCGCCATATTTAAACCGGCATGATAGGTCCCGACGGTTGTAACATCAGCGCCAAGTGTGCTGAGCGTTCTGTGAATTTCTTTGGCCCCGTTCGGGTGATCCTCGACCGAAAGTACCGCCAAGCCGCTGAGGTCGGGCATATCCTGCGGCTGTTCGCCGGAGATTATTGCGCTTGGGATTTCAAACCAGAAACAGGAACCTTTGCCTTCAACGCTGTCCACGCCGATCACGCCATTCATCAGCTTGACAAGCTTGTGACATATGGATAGACCAAGGCCGGTGCCGCCGAATTTTCGGCCTGTCGAATTTTCGGCCTGCTCGTAGGGCGTGAACAGGCGGCCGGCAACATCAGGTGGCATTCCAATGCCCGTATCCAGAATTTCAAATCTGAGGCCGATTTCGCGTTTCTCATTCAAATCCAGATGTTGGGTTTCCTTTGAGATATAAAGCCCAATTTCACCCTGATCGGTAAACTTCATGGCATTGCTGACCAGGTTTAACAGGATTTGACGCAACCGTGTGGGGTCTCCGCAGATCACTGGCGGAACATCCTTATCAATGTTGGTAACCAGCTTGACATGGTCGCCATGTAACTTGACCTCCATACATTCGATGACACCATAGGCAAGGGTGCGGACCGGAACCTCAAGGCTGTCAAGGGACAGTTTCCCTGCATCAACCTTGGCCAGGTCTAGAATATCGTCCAAGATCGCCAGTAAACTGGTGGCGGACCCTTTGGCCGTGCTCAACATATTGTTGGCATCATCCGTCAGGCCCTTTTCATCCGAAATCAATTCCAGCAGTCCAAAAATGCTTTGCATCGGTGTGCGGATTTCGTGGCTCATCATCGCAAGGAAATGATCTTTTTGTTCTGTTTTTGCGCGCGCCTCGTAAACCATGGCCTTGATATCTGTAATATCCTTGACCACGGCCAGCCAGTTGCCATGATCGTGAGACGTCAGGGTGACGCTAAACCACTTGTCGTTGTGGAATATAATTTCCTCGCCGCCGGCGCTTTTTGAAAGGGCAT
>CAXGXG010000329.1:0-2197 GCA_964013525.1 uncultured Alphaproteobacteria bacterium
CAACTTAAAAATATGCGATTGAACTTGCAAAACCTGTGCCGACAGGTGGCTTTGCCGGTCCTGATGGCCCTGGCATTGACCGTCCCTGTAGAGGCAAACGCCGTCACGACACGTATTAAAGACATCGTCGAATTTGAAGGCGTGCGAGACAACCTTTTGGTAGGTTACGGTTTGGTTGTGGGATTGAACGGTACCGGTGATACACTGGGCAACTCCCCATTTACCGAGCGAAGTGTGACAGCCATGTTGGAACGTCTGGGCGTACAGGTTCAGAACGCAGGTTTGAACACCCAGAATATTGCCGCCGTTATGGTGACCGCAACCCTACCCCCATTTACCAATCAGGGTGCGCGCATTGATGTCAATATTTCATCGCTTGGTGATTCCACCAGCCTTCAGGGCGGTACACTGGTTGTAACCCCACTGGTGGGTGCCGATGGTGAGGTTTACGCCGTCGCCCAAGGTACAGTTAATGTATCCGGTTTTTCCGCACAGGGTGATGCCAGTTCCGTTACAGTCAATACACCCACCAGCGGTATGCTGGCCGAAGGTGCGATTGTCGAACGCGAATTGCCGTTTGACCTGTCACAGTTGAGCGAGGTCCGCATGGCCCTTCGTAACCCCGATTTCACAACATCACGCCGCATTGCGATGGCCATTAACGAACATCTGGGCGCACCGGTTGCGGTGGCTGAGAACAATGCCTCTGTCAAAATGCGCAAGCCCGATGGCTTTAACGGTGAGATTGTTGACCTGATTACCGATATTGAACAACTGTATGTTCAGCCCGACCAAATGGCACGTGTCGTGATTGACGAGCGTTCCGGCGTTATCGTGATGGGACAGGATGTCCGTATCAGTACCGTTGCGATTGCACAGGGCAACCTGACCATCAGCATCAACGAAACCCCACAGGTTTCCCAGCCGAATGCCTTTGCACAACAAGGTCAGACCGCAGTCGTTCCCCGCACCGACATCAGTGTTGATCGTGGCGACGATATGCAAATGGCCGTTTTGGAAACAGGCGTTTCCCTACAAACGCTGGTAGAAAGCCTGAATTCATTAGGTGTCAGCCCACGCGACATTATTACCATCCTGCAATCCATTAAGACCGCAGGCGCCCTTCAAGCTGATATCGAGGTGATGTAATGAATACGATCGGATCATCCCCTATGACAGCAACGATGATGAACGCCATGGGCCAGGGCCAGACCGGAAAAATGGATCAGGCAGCACAGAACCTGACCCGCAACATGAATGACAAGAATGTTGCGCGCGCTGAAGAAGCGGCCAAGGATTTCGAAGCCGTGTTTATCAGCCAAATGCTGTCCCACATGTTCAGTGGTGTTGAAGTCGACCCCATGTTCGGCGGTGGCCAAGGTGAAGAAATGTTTCGCAGCATGATGGTTGAAGAGTACGGCAAACAGCTGGCTGACCAAGGTGGCATAGGAATTGCAAGTAGTGTTAAGGCAAAGCTGATCGAGATGCAAGCATCCGGATTTTAAAGGCCGAGCACACAGAATTTAAATTGGGAGAGGATATAACAATGAACACGACACAGACATTAAACATGATGAATACTGAAGAAAATACACTGACAAATGATACAACTCCACAGGCGAAAACCGCCTCTACGGCCCCTCGCCGTCCGATTGAGGTTGAAGTGAATGAGATGATTAAACTGATGCACGATTTGTCATTGGTTCTGGAGCAGGAAAACGAATTGCTTCACAAAGCGAAATTCCGCCAGGCTGAAAATTTGCAACAAGACAAACGCACATATGTTGATACATACAAATCAAAAATTGCCGCCCTGTTTGAGCGCAAGGACGAATTTGCCGCCCTTGACGAAACACTGGCGGAACGTTTGGTTGTAACACGTACATCCTTTCTTGAGCTGTTGAATAAAAACCTGCGCATCCTTTCCAATGCAAAAGAATCCAGCCGCCGTTTGGTTCAACGCATTTTGGACACGGCCCGCAATACAGTTGAAAGCAAGCCAAATTATAATGCCGGCGGCGCAATGCTGGCTTCAAACCCACAAAGCGCAACATCGGTACGTTTTAACCAAGAGTTATAAGAATAATAAAACCATCGGCAGAATGCCGGTTGGCTGATACTTGAGAACAAGTTGTGTGGCAATGACCCCGGATCTTTTAATGAAAGGCCGGGGTCTTTCTTTGTTTATAAGCGCAAA
>CAXGXG010000330.1:0-2172 GCA_964013525.1 uncultured Alphaproteobacteria bacterium
CCCCTTTTCTTCGACCATAATCTTATTTAAAACCTTGCTGATTTCGACCCAGTTTTCCCCGTCAAGCTGTGCTGCGGTGTCATAGAAAACTTTCGTCATATGGGGCACACGGCTGTCACCATTTTTATAAACGCGGTGTCCAAACCCCATAACCAGTTCTTTCTTCGCAATCTTGCCACGTAGCCAGCCTTCTGCCTTTTCGGGAGAGCCGATCTCTAGGAATGTGTGCATGACAGCCTCGTTCGCGCCACCATGAAGCGAACCTTTGAGGGAGCCGACAGCGCCTGTCACGGCACTGTAAATATCTGAAAGTGATGAGATGATAGTGCGTGCGGTAAAAGTTGAAGCATTAAAACTGTGTTCCGCATAAAAGATGAGCGAGGCATCAAACGCATCGACCACGGCCTTATCAGGAGCGGATCCAAAATACATGTAAAAGAAGTTCTCAGACAGCCCCAAATCATCACGTGGCGCAATGGGTTCCTGCCCATGACGCAACCTGTGATCAGCTGCAATAATCGTGGGGATCTTGGCCAAGAGGCCAATAGCTTTTTCTTTAAGCTCCTGTGGGCAGCTGTCTTCCCACTTTGGGTCCTGGAGGCCGATATAACTGATGGCCGTACGCAAGCTGTCCATGGGGTGCGCAGCTTTGCGAAAAGATTTTAGAACATTCATCAGGTCTTCTGAAATGGCGCGCTGTGCGCGTTCAGCGTTCTGAAACTGTTTAAGCTGATCGGAATTGGGCAGATCGTCATGCCACATCAAGTAGGCCACCTCTTCAAATCGGCAATGCTCCGCCAATTCCTGTACTGGGTATCCACGGTACATAAGGGAGGCTTCGGCAACGTTAATGGTTGATATTTTTGTCTGGTCAACGGTAACGCCTGCAAGGCCCTTGTAAATTTCGGTCATGGTTTTCCTGTCTAAAAGTTTGCTGTTACGCAGTATTTTAGTCGGTCATAGAGCTAATGTCGATGGGAAAGCGTTAAGGCTTCGGGCCTAACGTCGGTTTGCGACGTTTAGCGGCATGCGCCTTTTTCTTTTTCCAGTTTTGCAATTGATCTTTTTCGATTGAGATCAGCATTGCGTATTTGGCCGGGTCAATTTTTGATAGGCTGGCGCGGTACTGGCGGATTTCATGGGCAAGCTCCATCAAACGTTCCTGCTCTTTCGCCATGGCTAGAGTGCGCTTTTTCCTTAACGGTGATAGCCCTTTTAACGCATCCGCATCCGCCTTGACAGGATTAAGCTGAATCGAGATCCGCACAAATCTGTCAAAGTAGCTTTTGCAGGTCATATATTTGCCTGATTTGCGTGACTGGCCATTTGCCTCTGCAATTTTGTAGGCTTTTTTACGACGGCTTAGGTCCTGTTGCTGGTCAGGGCTTAACCGTGCTTTTTCCGCAGGGCTGAGGCCGTCGCCGAAATAACCGGGACCATTCGGGTCGGCAACACACACGATAGCCATGGCCTTTTTACCGTCCTCTTTCTCAATTTCAAGCATTCTAAAGGTATAGATGGGCAGCTCGGTCACAACTTCGCGCTTCGCCAGGGCTTCGAGCATCTCACACAACTCTAAATCATTTGCATGGCTATAGGTCATAATTGCCCCACTGACGATGCCATCAGGGTTTTCATCAAGGCCAAGGGTTAGACCTGTGAATTGTTTTGTTCCTGAACGCACACTTTTACAGACCATATCGCGGCTGTAACCCCACAGGTAGGCCTCTTCTATCTGGTCAGGCATGTAATGCGGTTGATCGGGCAATGACCCGTACCCAAAAACATGAATATCCTGAATGTTGCGAAGGTTTAAATTCTGGTCAGACAAAGATTGCGCAAGGCCAGGCAGGCCGGCAATCGCCTTGTCTAATCTTTTGTTTGAAACGTCGTTGAACTGCCTTTTTGCAGCCATAGATCCCCATCAAATTGTTAACACACTCCCCCAAGCGTTAGGGCTATTATGGCAAAGTAAAGTTAAAAATATCTTTATCAAAGGTATTATAGTTTTCATATTGAAGGAGGTCGTAAAGCTCTTGGCGGGACAACATCCCCTCCACTTCAGCCGTTTGGTCGCCTGTTTTTTGAATAGTTTCCAAACCCCGGCGGACCGCGCCCATGGCAATACGCAAGGTTGTTACGGGATAGATAACAACATTATAGCCAAGATCC
>CAXGXG010000331.1:0-2171 GCA_964013525.1 uncultured Alphaproteobacteria bacterium
CAAACATGACAAATTCAAATCAAAGTATGATCTGCCCTTTACACTGATAAGTGATGAAGATGGCGCGATTTGCGAAGCGTATGGCACGTGGGTTGAAAAGAAGATGTATGGCCGCACCTATATGGGCATTCAGCGCGCTACATTCCTGATCGATTCGGAAGGTAAAATCGCTAAAATCTGGCCCAAAGTTAAAGTTAAAGAGCACAATGACGAGGTTAAGGCCGCCATTTCCGCGCTTAAAACTTAAAGCGCTTTGGCCTTTAAACCCAGAATTGATTTTAACATCAATGCGTTAGTCTGTCTGCATACATCAAAAGCCGAGAAACCATTGCTACATTAAAATAATTATGAAAAAGACTTGCACTATTCTGGAATTATGGTAAAAGTTGCCAATAAGAATTTTTATCTTGATTCTCTATTGCGGATGATTATATATAGCACTCCCGTTCAAATAGAGACGAGATATAGAGTTTAGCCGTCCAAGCGGCTAACACGGGTGATCAAGGCTACAGCTCAACTCCCCTGAAACCCCAACTTGGTTACCCGAATCCGGTCCGTGCGAGTCCCCCGCTTGCACGGACCTTTTCTTTTATGTGCTGATTTTTTAAATAGCTTTTCGGCGCATAAACACCACGCGCTATACAGAATTTGCACAATGAACTGTTCTATTATATATATGGGAAGCGCCACATGCGCTTTTTTTGAAGTTTGCCGGATAAATTCCTTGACATACAGGGCTCTTGCGGTATATTTCGACAGCTTAACCGTCATAGATATGACGATAACCATAAAGAGATTTGGAAAATACAATGTTTGCAGTCGTAAAAACAGGTGGAAAACAATATCGCGTAGCCAAGGGTGACGTTATTCGCGTTGAAAAACTGGATGCGAAAGATGGTGACAAGATCACATTGGACGAAGTTCTGATGGTTGGTGAAACCGGCAAGTCCAAAGTTGGCACACCGTTGGTTAAAGGTGCATCAATCACAGCAGAAGTCGTTGCACAGGCACGCGCACCTAAAATTATCGTTTTCAAAAAGAAACGCCGTCAGAATTATCGCCGTAAAAAAGGCCACCGTCAGGACATTACAATCCTGCGCGTTACAGATATCAAGGCATCATAAGACAGATTAAATAGACAAAGAGGATTGAAAAATGGCTCATAAAAAAGCAGGTGGTAGTTCCAGAAACGGTCGCGACTCGGCCGGCCGCAGACTTGGCGTAAAGAAATATGGTGGACAAACTGTATTGGCTGGTAACATTTTGGTTCGTCAGCGCGGAACAAAAGTTCACCCTGGTACAAACGTCGGTATGGGCAAAGACCACACCTTATTTGCATTGATCGACGGTTCGGTTAAATTCAACCGCGGCCAAAATGATCGCAGCTACGTTTCCGTTGAACCCGCAGCATAAGCGTTTCAACAATAATTCTTAAAGGGGCGCTACGCCCCTTTTTTATTAGGACCCCATTATGAAATTCCTGGATCAGGCGAAAATATATTTAAAAAGTGGCGATGGTGGCGCAGGTGCTGTCAGTTTCCGCCGTGAAAAATATATTGAATACGGTGGCCCGGATGGTGGCAATGGTGGCCGTGGCGGACATGTTTATTTTGAAGCTGTCGAAAACATGAACACCTTGATCGACTTTCGTTATCAGCAGCATTTCCGTGCTGAAAAAGGCGATCATGGACGCGGACGTCAGAAAACCGGCCGCGATGGCAAAGACCTGATTATCAAGGTTCCGGTTGGTACAGAAATCCTATCCGAAGATAAAGAATCCGTACTTGCCGATATGACCGAAGACGGCGAGCGCATTCTGTTTCTACGCGGTGGCGATGGCGGATTTGGTAACACGCATTATAAATCATCCACCAATCAGGCTCCGCGCAAAGCAGGCGGCGGCTGGCCGGGCGAAGAAACAGCCGTTTGGTTGCGCCTGAAACTGATTGCCGATTCCGGTTTGGTAGGCTTGCCAAATGCAGGGAAGTCTACATTTCTTGCAGCATGCAGCCGCGCAAAGCCTAAAATTGCAGACTATCCATTCACAACCATTCACCCGAACTTGGGCGTTGTCTACGTCGATAACAAAGAATTTGTGCTGGCCGACATCCCGGGCCTGATCGAAGGCGCGCATGAGGGGCACGGTATCGGCGACCGTTTCCTTGGTCATG
>CAXGXG010000332.1:0-2164 GCA_964013525.1 uncultured Alphaproteobacteria bacterium
TGGGTGGAAGAGGCGATGCGGGATATCACAGCCCTCGGCGGTATTACTATATTGGGGCTGACAACCCTATGCGGTTTTTTCTATCTGGTTATGATCCGGCGTTACGGGCATGCCGCCTATATGATATTAGCCAGCATCATCGGCACTATTATCAGCAACTGGCTTAAGGCCGGTTTTGACCGTCCACGGCCTGATTTAGTACCCCACGGGTCAATCACCCATACAGCAAGTTTTCCAAGCGGTCATTCGTTGATCTCTGCTGTTGTTTACCTGACATTGGCATTCATCATTACTGAAGTGCGCCCCAAAGACAGGCTTCGCCACTTTTTTATCAGCTGTGCGGCTGTTATCGTTTTGCTGATCGGGGTTAGCCGTGTCTACCTAGGTGTTCACTGGCCCAGTGACGTTCTGGCAGGTTGGCTCATCGGTTTTGCCATCGCTGTCATTTTCTGGGCCTTTTCACGCTTTACATTTGTGCGTTAATTAGAGCTATCCCGGTATTATTTCATGCCCCAACCATGGCTGACGATAATAGATTGTCCGGTCAAGGCATTGGTCTTAAATTCAGCCAGCATCAGCGCCACCTCAGCGACATCCTCCATAGTTGTAAATTCCTGATCTACGGTATTGCCCAGCATCACACGGTTAATGACTTCATCCTCTGAAATGCCGAGGTCACGGGCCTGTTCAGGGATTTGTTTTTCGACCAACGGTGTTTTTACAAATCCTGGGCAAATTACATTGGCGCGGACATTGTGTTTTGCACCCTCTTTGGCCATGACGCGGGCCAATCCCAAAATGCCGTGTTTGGCAGCGACATAGGCAGACTTTAGTGGGGAGGCCTCATGACTATGGACGGACCCCATATAGATCAGGCTCCCTTGTTTTTCAGGATACATGTAATTCACACAGGCTTTGGTCGTTAGAAATGCGCCATCCAGGTGAATGGCCATCATCTTTTTCCAGTCGGCATAGGAAAAGGCCTCAACCGGATTAATGATTTGAACGCCCGCGTTGCTCAGCAGGATATCAATGCGGCCCCATTCGTCAGCAACACTTTTGATGCCTTTGTTCACCGCGCCTTCACTGGATACATCCATTTCAACGGCCATGGCATTCGCGCCGGTAGATTTGATATGATCGGCGGCGGCCTTAGCCCCATCCAGATTGATATCGCAGATGGCGACATTGGCACCGTGGCTTGCGTATTTCTCCGCAATTGCCTTGCCGATTCCACTGGAACCGCCGGTTACAACCGCTGTCTTTCCCTGTAAACGCTTCATATTCTGGCCTTTCGAAAAAAAATTAAAAAAACTGCGGAACCGTTTCCGCAGGATGTGCGTATGTAATGATGTTCACAGGGGTGCTCCCTGGCTCTCTCTCACGAGGCCATAGCTGAGAATATACCCTTCGAACTTGAGACTGATAATACAGTCGCAAGGAGTGTAACTCAAGAAACCTCGCTCTTCGGAGCGGGGTTTTTTGTTTGTTTTTTCATATGGCATGATATGATGCCCATTAAATTAACCTTAATGGATATATGAACATGGCCAAATCGGATAAAACTGCAAAACTCTACCGCATGGTGACGGATAATCACATCTGCCCCTTTGGAATTAAGTCCAAGGACTTGTTAGAGCGCAAGGGCTATAAAGTTGAAGATCACCACCTAAAGGACCGCAGTGAAACGGATGCTTTCAAGGAAAAACACGATGTGAAAACAACCCCGCAGACCTTTATCGATGGAAAAAGGATCGGCGGTTATGACGATTTGCGCAATTTCTTTGGAATGAAACCGGCCAAGCCTGAGGGGAAGACGTACACACCCGTTCTCTGCGTTTTTGCGGTTACATTCCTTATGGCATTAGGGGCGGTTTTTGCCCGCACGGGTGGCATCGTGTTTGAAAGCCTGATCGTTTTGTTCGTTGGTTTCAGCATGTCTGTACTGGCGATTTTAAAGTTTCGCGATATGTTTGCCTTTACCAACCAGTTTGTCACTTATGACCTGTTGGCGCGCCGATGGGTGCCTTATGCCTATATTTATCCATATGCCGAGGTTTTTGTCGGCTTGGGTATGGTGGCTGGTATTTTAACCATTCCTGTTGCTGTAACTGCCTTGATCATCGGATCAATTGGTGCGGCTTCAGTCATCAAGGCTGTTTAT
>CAXGXG010000333.1:0-2162 GCA_964013525.1 uncultured Alphaproteobacteria bacterium
CTGAATAGCCGCCTGCAAAAATATGGCTGAAGGACGGAGAGGTCAAAGCCCCCTAATGCGGCATAAATGACAGGCCTTTCAAAGCTTCACGCTCGAACAATCCGACATCTGTAACATTTGACGGATGGGATGTGTGCCAAGCCATATCCAGCATACCCAGTTTTACCTGGCGCAATGTTTGGCTAGCTGAACGGAAATTCTTGGCCGCTTCGCGTTTTTTCAAAAGCTCGGCCGGGATTTTCTTAGGTCCACCCTTCTCATCCGTTTCCTTATAATGCTGGGCGAACATGTCCAAGACTTCTTTTTCGCTAACCCAGTTCTCAAGAACCTGTGAAGGCAATTCAACAAAGTCCCATTTTACATTCGGGCCCGCCTGAGATTTATAACGAACATCTGACAACATACCGTGAAGGGCATGGCCAAATTCGTGGAACAGCGTCTCGACATCATTAAAGCTGAGAAGAGACGGCGTATCCTTACTTGGCTTTTGGAAGTTTCCATGCATACCAACAACTGGGACAATCCGCTCGCCATTCGCATTCTGGCCCTGATCACGGTACACATTCATCCATGCACCTCCGCGCTTGCCCTTGCGAACAAAGAAGTCCGTAACCAGGACAGCAAGCTTTTTGCCAGTTTTTTTATCAAACGCATCGTAGGCTTTTACGTCATCATGATAGGTTGGATAATCCTTGTTCAGGACCAGTTCAACATCATAAAGCTTTTCCGCAACGTCAAAGGCCCCTTTTAAGGTTTTTTCAAATTCGAAGTATGGCTTGAATTCCTGCTCGTCAAAGCCGTAATCTTTTTTCATCAGTTTTTCAGCATAATAGCTGATATCCCATGGTTTGAGATCACCCTTCAACCCTTCGGATTTTGCAAAGGACGCAAGGTCGTCATGATCTTTTTTAGCGCCATCAAACGCGGCCTCACGAAGCTCATCCAGCATATCGGTGACATTTGAAACCTGTTTTGCCATACGGTCTTCAAGTACGAATTCCGCGTGATGCGAATACCCCAACAGCGCTGCCTTTTCATGGCGCAGCTTCATAGTTTCAAGAATTACAGGCTGGTTATCATGTGCCTCGCTGCGGGCGCGACCCTGATAGGCACGCCACATTTTCTCACGAAGGTCACGGTTATCTGCATAACTTAAGACGGCGATCACTTGCGGAATATCAAGGGTCAGCAAATATTTGGACGGCTCGCCCTCCTCCTCTGCGGCTTCCTTGGCAATTTTAACATTATCTTCGGGAACGCCTTTTAAATCGGCCTCATCTTCAACCCAAAGCTTAAAAGCTTCTGTATCTTTTAAAACATTCTGACGGAATTTGACGGATGCTGCAGAAAGAGCCTGGTTGATATCCGCCAGGCGCTCTTTATCGTTATCACCCAACAGCGCACCACTGCGAACAAACCCTTTATAGGCATCTTCCAGCAGTTTAGACTGATCACTATCAAGCGTCATGGCATCTTTCTGATCGTGTACGGCTTTAATTTGATTAAAGAGGTCCTGATCCAATGCAATCTCTGTACTGTATGCTGACAAAGCGGCCGAGAACTTTTGTTCAACCTGTTGCATGTCGGAATCTGATTTGACACTGGAGAGATTGAAAAAGACAGAACTGATCAGGCTAAGCTCGCGGTCAGCGTCTTCCATTGCCTCAATCACATTTTCGAATGTCGGTGTACCCGTGGCCTTTATATCCGCATAGCGCTTTTTGGCCTTATCCATTGCCCATTCCAGCGCGGGCATGAAATGTTCAGGCTTAACCTGATCCAATGGAATCTTGCCGTTTTCTTTTAGCGATGCGTCAACCAGTGGATTATTCTCGGGCTTTTTCAATGTCATACTCCTTTATATGTATCTGTAGTAAGTGTATATTAACACCAGCAAGTTTCAAGAGTGTTAAGGAATTCCAATATGAAAATTAATGGTCAAGTTGTTCTGATTACAGGCGCCGGTTCGGGCATGGGCAAAGCCACTGCGGAATATCTGTCACAACAGGGCGCGTGTCTGGTTTTGCTGGATATCAACAAACACGTGGAGGATGTCGCCAAAAGTCTGGATTGCGCAGCGTTTATTGCAGATGTGACCAGCGCAGATGATATCGCAAAAGTGGTGGATACTATAGAAAAAGAATACGGCACACCGCGCATTT
>CAXGXG010000334.1:0-2156 GCA_964013525.1 uncultured Alphaproteobacteria bacterium
TGATCATACGCTGGATGGCATTTGGCCCCATAAATAACATCCGGGGGTTTTTTGGCGCATTTTCAATCGCCTCTTTGACACCGCGCCAAATCAGGATCAATTGCTTGGCTTCATGCTTCATGGCTTCTAGATCGAGGGCGTTTTGGCCGTTTTGAACGATCCAGCTTCCATATTTCTCAAGCTTGGCGGCAAAGGCATTAACCTGATCATTGCGTAAATGTTCAGCAATCTGCACACCACTGCGGCCATACGGGTTCATATGCATTTGTCGGCCAGGGATATAAAGCTTCATACTGAGGCGGGGCAATTTGTGATTTTCGTAAGGGGTTTTGGCCTTGCCCTCTGATTTGATTTGAACCAGAACCATTTGTCCCGGTTTTAATTTGTCCGAAATGGAAGCACCCCGGTCAGGCTTTCCATCACGAAGAGCATGCTTGCCGGCAAGAAAGCCCTCACGCGTACTGCTAAGCGCGACAAAAGCGCCATCCAGCTTTGTATCAATACGCGTAACCTTGCCAAGGTATATAGAAGCCCAGCGTGGGTGCTCCGGCCCGCTATCCACATAAAAATCATAGATATCACCGTTGCGAATCATTGCCGCATGAAGGCGGCCATCAACCTTTTGTGCCAATACTTCGTATCCGGATTTACCCGCCATAGCCGTTTCCTTTAAGAAGGTTTGATGTCAGGTGAAGGTCAAGCCCCACGACATTGCTGTAAGACCCGCGGATGAATTCGATATAGGCGGCAGCTAACCCTTGAATTGCGTATCCGCCGGCTTTTCCGTCCCATTCTTGACTGTCGATATATGTTTTAATGTCCTGATCGGAAAGGCGTTTGAATTTGACGACGGTTTCTGACAGTCGGTAGACAGCGCTGCCATCCGGTTTAACCAATGCAATCCCACCCAACACGGTATGCCGACGACCCGATAAAAGCTGAAGACAATCTATTGCGGTGTCCTGATCTTCGGCTTTAGGCAAAATACGCCGCCCGCAGGATACAGTTGTATCTGCGGCCAAGATAAAGCTGTTAGGATGTGTATTGGCGATATGTTTGGCTTTGTCCAAGGCGATGCGGCGAACGTATGGACGCGGCAATTCGCCTTTTAATGGATCCTCGTCTATATCCGCCGGACAAATGTTGTCTGGCGTGACAAGGATCTGCTTTAACAGGTCGCGCCGACGCGGTGAGGCGGATGCAAGAACCAGCGGCACAAAAATTACCCGTTATTTGTAGCGGAAAGTGATGCGGCCTTTTGACAGGTCGTAAGGTGTCATTTCAACAGTCACCTTATCACCGGCCAGAACACGGATGCGGTTTTTACGCATGCGGCCCGATGTGTGGGCAATAATTTCGTGATCGTTTTCCAGCTTTACGCGGAACATGGCATTTGGCAACAGTTCAAGAACCGTGCCGTCAAATTCCATTAAGTCTTCTTTTCCTGACATTCTTATCCTTTGTTCTTTCAAAATTAAATTACAGGTTTGTCACTCTTATATGCAAAATACATATCAGTGTAAAGAGTCGTCTTGCTGTCAACATATCACTCACAACGTATTTTTCCAGCATTTGAAGCAGGATTTCTGCCCCCTCATTATGAATTGCGCGGCGTCCCATGTCGACAGCTTCAATCTTGCCGACATCGCCGCTACGGGCAATGGCATAAAAACTTTCGCACATCATAAAGTAATCCTTAATGATGCGTTTCAATGCGCTAAGACCGAATTGTAAAGTTGTCAGCAAATCTTCATCCGGTGTGTAAACATGCATGAAAAGCGTGGCGCCGTTCAGTTCAAGCGACAAGTGATAAGGAGCCTGATCCTCATACCCACGGACAAGAAAAAAGTTTTCATGGCGCAGATCAGACAGGGCGCGGTGACGCTCCATTTCAATATCCGGACTGCGCCTAAGGGCTTTTTCGCCGACCAAACGAATTTCGCGGATGGATGGGGGGGTTGTATTCATCCCAGAATTATAAATGACAGGGGGGAGGGTGTATAGGCAAAAGAAATTGACATAATCATGGTTTTAGGGTATTTTATAGGCTGAGAATGGATAAGGAAGAGCTATGATTGAACAATTTCGCAGCGTTGCCCAAGACCTACGTGGGATGAAGTCCGCCCAGGATATTGCCAAACACGCAGATCGCGTGG
>CAXGXG010000335.1:0-2149 GCA_964013525.1 uncultured Alphaproteobacteria bacterium
GAAGGGACGGAGTTTTGACCTTGCGAACACAGGCCCAATCCAGCATGGATTTGGCTATTCGCATCAGGTTGCCGGCATCCCAATCTACGATGTCATCCGCCGGGATTTGGGAAAGAAACTTTTCAACAAAAGCGGTGGAGCAGTCGTTGCAATTCACATCAACTTTTCGAAGGCTCTTCAGCGAGTCCTTGATTAGTGAGTTTTTCTTTTTTTGTTGTTTTTTTAATGGCTTAGCATTCATGACATCTGTCCTGGTTTCTTATTTTTCACATCAGATTAACGCATGCGGAACAAACTTCCAATAAAAAAGCCCCACCATGGCGGCAGGGCTTTTTCAAGATTTTATCCTTTGAACATCAAAGGGAAAATCGCATTATGCGGCGTTTAATGTTTCTTCGCCTTTTGACCAGTTACACGGGCAAAGCTCATCTGTTTGCAAAGCATCCAGAATACGCAGTGTCTCTGCCGGGTTGCGGCCAACATTCAGGTCGTTCACAGAAACGTGACGGATGATGCCGTCAGGGTCGACAAGGAATGTTGCGCGGTTACAAACGCCTTCCTCTTCGTTCAAAATACCCAGTTCATCAGACAGGTCACGGCGGATATCTGAAAGCATCGGGAATGGCAGATCGTTCAGATCTTTATGATCGTTGCGCCAAGCCAGATGAACAAATTCACTATCCGTGCTGAGGCCAAGAACCTGACAGTCGCGGTCTGCAAATTCTTCGGTCATGCGGCCAAAGGCTGCAATTTCAGTTGGGCACACAAACGTGAAGTCTTTTGGCCAAGCAAAAACACAAAGCCATTTGCCTTCAAAACTGTCGTTTGTAAATGTTTCAAACGCAGTGTCCATGTCAGAAGAGACAACGCCCTTCAACTCGAATTCAGGGAACTGTTGGCCAATTGTTGCCATGCGTGGTGCATAATTAAACATCATGTCGTCTTCTAGGAAATCCATAACTTTCTCCTTGATGGGTTGTGATTCTTATTCAGGTTCGTCCTGTCCCCTAAACATAGATAAGATTCTCACGAAATCAATAAAAAAGCCCCCGGAAACCGAGGGCTTTCTTACATATCTATGAGAAGATATTATCTCCAAAGGCGGTCCCACCAGCTTAGTTCGCTATCGGCATCCGCATCAACTTCTGCAGATGTTTCAATATCGGCATCCGCATCCATGTCATTGTCCAGATCTGTACGTGCTAGACCGTATGCATTACCTTGTGCATTCGGGTTTACTGTCGCTGCACCTTCACCACGGTTTGTCATTACTGACGCGCGGTTGTTGGAACGTGTATCGAGTTCCAGATCATCTTCTGATGTGATTTCCAGTGTTTCTTCGCCATCAAAGTCGACTGTTGTATCATTTTCAAAATCAGAATCTGTATCCAGATCCAATTGGCCATCCGCCATGTCCATGTCTTCTGTTGTATCCATTTCGGCATCAGCGTCAGCCATTACGTCAGCGTCAGTTTCCAAATCAGCGTCAGTATCCATGTCTGTTTCCGCCATCATATCTGATTCAGCACTTGCATCTGTATCCAGATCGGCATCGGCATCAGCAGTGATAGAGCTGTCTGTTGTATCAACGTTTGTATCCAAATCTGCTGTCGTGTCCAAATCTGCAGATGTGTCATTAACGCTTGTTGTGGCAGACAAATCCGTGTTCAAGTCAGCTGTTGTGTCCAATTCTTGCGCCATTGCGGGAGCAGACATCAAAGCAACCATTGCGGTTGTTAAAAGTAGTTTTTTCATTTTTTTGTTTTCCTTGGGTTTAGTTTGTATTTGTTAGGGTGGAGCCTAATCGCCCCACCTAACTTACGCGATTATTGGTTATAGCGCGTGTTTGTGCGGACTGTTGCGTCACTGCGTGTATCAACGACAACGCGTTCACGGTCAACCGTCTCTAAATTTACAGCTTCATCAACAACAACTGTATCAGTCGTTGGGGAAACGTAGGCTGTGGATCCGTCATACTCAGGATCATAGTCATAGGTGTAATCAATCACGATGTTTTGATCGCCAAAGCGGCTGATATAATCAACGTAATCAACGTCACCATCACCATCCATGTCACCGACATATGCGGCAAGGTCGTAACGGTCAATATCACCATCGCCATCCTGATCGCCGACACGGCTGTTCAGTT
>CAXGXG010000336.1:0-2139 GCA_964013525.1 uncultured Alphaproteobacteria bacterium
AACCTCATCTTCGCTTAGGCCGGCTGCGCTTTGCGCCAGAATGGCTGACAGGGCAGTTGCGTCATAGGCCAACGTGGCAATACGCGGAGGCTCACCACCGTAGGTGTTGCGGTAGTTACGCTCGAAATCACGACGAAGTTTCGGATCTGGCGCGGCAAACCATGCACCTTGAAGGGCAACTTCACGACCCAATGTCGCGTCATCCCACAGGCCTGTACCCAGCAGTTTTACAGTGCCGCTATCGATACCGTTTTGCGGAAGCCTCGGCGCAAGTGTGCGGATAGCTTGACCGCCAACCGGCATCATGATCGCATTAAACGGAACAGGCGATGTATAACCGCTTGCTTTGCGTGTTTCATTTTCTGCAAATACTGACAAACGTGAATTCAGGTCTGTTGCATCTGCAGGGTAGATATCGGTTTTAACAATCTGTGCGTTGTTTGAGGCGGCAACGTTTTTCAATGTTGTGTTGACCATGCGTCCGTATTCACCTTCAGGTGCAAACAGGCCGATGCGGTCATACCCCTGATCAACGGCGTAGTTTGTCACGCGCGCAACCTGCATGTAGGGTAGGAAGCCCATAACGTATGTGCCGTTTCCAGCCACATTCCAGTCTGTTGAAAAGGCAACGACCGGTACATCTGCAGCGCGGGCAACGGGGCTAACGGCTGTAACCGAACCACTAAAAAGCGGCCCGATAATCAGGTCAGCGCCCTGAGTGATGGCAGATTGTGCGGCCGCCCGCGCACCTTCAGGTGTGCCTTTGGTATCGCGCGGAACCAATTCATAATTGTCATTTCCAACATCAAACAGGGCCAGTTGCGCCGCGTTTAAAAGCGCGTTACCAATAGTTTCGTGTTGGCCTGTCAAAGGGGCCAGAAGGGCCACTTTAACTTTAGGTGATGGTGCTGCGGGTGTGGCCGCGGCGCCGGATGTTGTTGTGGAGCGCTCTACCGATGCAACGGTTGCGCTATTGCCTTCAGGCAGGCGATTTTGAATGTTGCGGCTGTCTTGCCAGTCAACTTGTGGCTCAAGCTGCTCCATCTGATTATCGACAGTGGCTGTTTGAATGCGCTGTGAAGTCTGGCTGGTGCCCCACGGTGAATTGTAGCTGTCAGTATAGCTTCCGCCGCTGGAACAAGCTGTGATCAATAGCACGCCAAAGGCCATGCAAATATAATTAAATGGTTTCATTTTTGTGTGTACCCTTTATCCTTAAATATCTGTCTCCAACACTATATACAGTTAAACCATGAAAAAAGTGCCATTAAAAGCAAAAACAAATCACATTGCCCCAGGTCTCTACGCTGTGGCAACCCCGATTGGAAATATGCGGGATATTACACTGCGGGCTTTGGACATTTTAAATGCGGCCGATGTCATCCTGTGCGAGGACAAACGGGTGACGCAGAAATTATTGAACGCATATAGTGTGACCGATGCGAGTTTGATGCTCTACCATGATCATAATGGTGACCGTCAAAGGCCGGTGATCTTGAACCTTTTGGAAGAAGGCAAGGTTGTTGCCCATGTGTCTGATGCGGGAACGCCAGGCATTTCCGATCCGGGTTTCAAGCTTTATCGTTCTGCGATTGAAGCCGGCCATGTTGTGTTTCCGATACCGGGGTCCTCTGCGGTGATCGCGGCCTTGTGTGCATCCGGCCTGCCAACCGACCGCTTCATGTTTGAAGGGTTTCTGCCAACAAAATCGTCCGCACGCAAAACCCGTTTGAAAGCTTTGGAGAAAATGGATGCTACACTTGTCTTTTATGAAGCTGGCAACCGGGTAAAAAAATTCTGTCAGGATGTGGAGGCGGTCTTGGGTGAACGCCCTGTCATTCTGGCGCGCGAGATCACAAAGAAGTTTGAAGAATTCATAAGAGGGACGACGTCCGAAATCTTGCATCGATTGGAAACGGAAAAATTTAAAGGCGAGTTTGTTATTCTGGTCGGTGGCATTAGCCCTGAAGATTGGCAACGCGAAAATTTAAATGATGATGTTATTGATGAAATGCTAAAAAATGCTTTGATCCTTCAAAAAATGTCTGTCAAAGATGCGTCCCAATATGTAGCGGATCAAACAGGCTTGCCAAAGCGCAAGTTATATACGCGGGCGCTGGCGCTGCAGACACCGGATGA
>CAXGXG010000337.1:0-2137 GCA_964013525.1 uncultured Alphaproteobacteria bacterium
GTCGCGCCTGTGAACATCATAGGTATCAATGAGGACGATATTGTTATTTACAATTATTCCGGCCAAAGCGATGACACCGATACCGCTCATGACAATGTTAAAGGGTTGGCCCGTTATCAAAAGGCCGAGCATCACGCCGACCGTGGACATGACAACGGCGCTGAGGATCAAAAAAGCGCTGTAAAAACTGTTAAACTGGGTTACCAGAATAATGGCCATTAAGAACAGGGCCACGGCAAAGGCTTTGATCAAAAAGGCCTGTGATTCGCGCTGGTCTTCGTCCTCACCTTTAAATTCAAACTGAATGCGGGAATCAAAATCTTGCTCCTCCATCCAGGCTTGCATTTTTTGTAACTGTTCAGCCGTATTGACGCCGGGGGCAACATCGGATTTGATTTCCATCATGCGCAATCCGCGTGAACGCTCAATCGTGGTGACGCTGGGCTGGGCTGTACGTGTGACAAAATTAGTGATGGGGATGGACCCGTCGGATGTTTCTATCCGCACCTGATCCAAGGCCTGTAACGAACGGTTATCCAACGGATAGCGCAGAATAATATCAATCTCATCCTCTGCATTGTCAGGACGGTATTCGGAAACACGCAAGCCGTTGGTGGCCAGCCGGATGGTTTGGCCGATGGTGGCAATATCAAGGCCGAATTTCGCGGCCTGTGCGCGGTCCACGTCCAGCTGCCATTCAATACCTGGGATTGGCCGGGAATCCTCCACATTTATAAAACCTCCAATTTCCTCCATCCCGTTGCGGATGCGCTCAATCGCGGGCGGCAGCAATTCAGGTGTGCCGGATAACAATTGCAGGTTGATGGGTTTACCCTGTGACGGGCCCTGTTCACTCTCTTGAACCTCAATCACAATCCCTGCAATGTCACGGGTGCGGTCCTTAACCGTTTCCAGAATTTCTGACGCCGGGGCGCGTGTATCCCAATCGGTCAGGCTGATTTGGATCTGACCGATAACATCGGCGGCCAGATCATTGCCCTGACCGGAATCGCCTGTGCGGGCATAAATGGTTTCAATTCCATCAATATCATCCATGCGGCTTTCAACCTGGCGGACCAGATCATCCTTTTCATAGATGGACAGGTTTCCGCGCGCATGCACAAGAACGCTGGCAAATTCAGGCTCAATACTCGGAAAGAAAATAATGCCGTGGTTAAATTTGGCAAAACCGACATAAACGGAAATCAATACGGCAAAAGCCGCCAGCAAGATTGTGCCAGTACGCCGCATGGCAAAACGCAGGATTTTGACGTACCAACCGGTAAATCCGCCCAGGGAATCCACATCATCCATATCGGTGATTTTGTCGTTTTCCTGTTGGTTGACGGCACGTTTGCGCGACATAAGCGCGCCAAGGGTGGGTACAAATATCAATGCCATAAACAAAGATGAAATCAAAACCGACATCAGTGTGATCGGCAGATAAATCATAAATTCACCAACCATGCCCGGCCAGAACAGTAGTGGCAAAAAGGCCGCCAGCGTTGTCATGGTGGAGGAGATAATCGGCCAAGCCATACGGGTTGAGGCACGCATGTAGGCTTCCTTGGGCGCCATTCCCTCGGCCAGTTTACGGTCCGCATATTCTGTCACGACCACCGCCCCGTCGACCAACAGCCCGACCGACAAAATCAAACCGAACAGCACGACATTGTTCACCGTCATGCCCGCCAGATATAACACAAGAACACCTGACAAAAACGCCCCCGGGATTGCGATCCCGATCAGGCTGGCAGATGTCACACCCAAAACGGCCAAACAGACGATCATCACCAGAATGATGGCGCTGATCAGGTTGTTTTGCAGGTCGGTCAGCTGGGTTTTAATCTCATCCGATGCATCCTGTGAATAGGAGACCTCAACCCCGCTGGGGAATTGTTCACGTCCACCCTCAACGATGGCGCGGACAGCGGCCACCGTATCAATGACGTTTTCGCCGGTGCGTTTCACAATTTCAAGCGCGACGGATTGTTGACCATCCAAACGGGCAAAACTGGTCGGGTCCTTGAAATTTCGGCGGATATCAGCCAGATCGCCCGTGCGGACCACCGAATCCCCACTGACCCTAAGCGGCATGTTCAAGATATCATTAATGTCTTCAAACAGGCCGGGCACC
>CAXGXG010000338.1:0-2114 GCA_964013525.1 uncultured Alphaproteobacteria bacterium
GGATCCTTAATCATCTCACCCTGACCGTTACAGGTCGGGCAGGTGCGTTCCACGGTAAAGAAACCCTGTTGCGCGCGGACACGACCGACGCCGTTACATGTATCGCAAATGACAGGTTTGGACCCCTTGGCCGCACCGTTGCCATGACATTCATCGCACGTTTCCCATGTCGAGACCTTGATGGTGGCATCCTTGCCGTTAAAGGCGTCTTCCAACGTGATGTCCAATTCAAACGATAGATCTGACCCACGTCTGCCGCCGCGCGATGATCCCTGACCACCGCCGCGCTGGTTAAACCCGCCGCCGAACATCTCTTCGAAAATATCGGAAAAACCGCCTGCGCCGCCAAATCCACCGGCACTACCAAATCCGCCAGCACCGCCGAAACCACCGCCGCCGCCACCGAAACCGCCATTGGCCGCATCGTGGCCGAAACGGTCATAGGCCGCACGCTTTTGATCATCCTTCAGAACATCATAGGCCTCGTTCAATTCCTTGAATTTGGTTTCGGCCTGTTTGTCATCAGGATTGCGGTCGGGATGGTATTTCATCGCCAGTTTGCGATACGCTTTTTTCAGCGCATCTTTGTCAGCACCTTTATCAACGCCTAAAATTTCGTAGTAATCTCGTTTTGCCATGTCGCTTACAATCTACCCGTTTATGAAGCAAAAGAAAGGCGAGGTTTGAGCCCCGCCTTTTCCGTTAAAGATAATCCGATCAGGCGGTACCTGATTTTTTATCGTCGTCGTCTTCGTCCACCTCGGTGAATTCCGCATCAACAATTTCAGGCTCATCACTTGACGATGCATCCGCATCGGCTGTGACATCAGCATCGTCTGCGCCGGTTGCATCTTCGCCGCCTTCAGCTGATTTTTCCTGCTGCATACGGTACATATGCTCGCCGATTTTCATGGACGCTTCTTGAAGAACGTTGGTTTTGTTTTTGATCTCTTCGGCGTCATCACCTTCCATTGCGGTTTTCAATTCGGCAATGGCGTCTTCGACAGGGGTGCGGTCTTCTTCGGGCAATTTATCGCCCAGATCAGACATGGACTTTTCTGTGGAATGGATCAGCGCTTCGGCCTGGTTTTTCGCTTCAATCAGATCGCGTTTCGCTTTATCTGAATCGGCGTTCGCCTCGGCATCTTTGACCATCTGATCAATGTCTGCGTCAGACAATCCACCAGATGCCTGAATGCGGATCTGTTGTTCTTTGCCTGTCGCCTTATCCTTGGCTGATACCTGAACGATACCGTTGGCATCAATATCAAACGTCACCTCAATCTGGGGGACGCCACGTGGTGCCGGTGGAATACCGACCAGGTCAAATTGGCCCAGCATTTTGTTATCGGCTGCCATTTCACGCTCACCTTGGGCAACGCGGATGGTCACGGCATTCTGGTTGTCTTCAGCTGTTGAAAATGTTTGCGACTTTTTCGTCGGAATGGTTGTATTGCGATCGATCAGGCGGGTAAAGACACCACCCAATGTTTCAATACCCAATGACAACGGGGTCACATCCAACAGCAGAACGTCTTTGACGTCACCGGCCAGAACACCACCCTGAATGGCGGCACCGTCGGCAACAACCTCATCCGGGTTTACACCTTTGTGCGGTTCTTTGCCAAAGAAGTCTTTGACGATTTCCTGAATTTTCGGCATGCGGGTCATACCGCCAACCAAAATCACATCATCAATTTCGGAGGCTTTCAATCCGGCATCTTTCAATGCGGCCTTGCATGGCTCCAATGTGGCTTTGACCAGTTCCTCAACCAGTGATTCCAGTTTCGCGCGGCTTAGTTTCACGTTCAGGTGTTTCGGGCCAGACGCGTCTGCTGTAATAAACGGCAGGTTCACTTCGGTTTGTGAGGCGCTGGACAGTTCAATTTTGGCCTTCTCCGCCGCTTCTTTCAAACGTTGCAGGGCCAGTTTGTCACTGCGCAGGTCAATGCCTTGTTCTTTTTCGAATTCATCCG
This sequence comes from uncultured Alphaproteobacteria bacterium, assembly GCA_964013525.1. Taxonomy (GTDB): domain Bacteria; phylum Pseudomonadota; class Alphaproteobacteria; order Micavibrionales; family CSBR16-224; genus CATLPD01. The sequence continues at coordinate 1,977 of CAXGXG010000338.1, forward strand.
CCAGATAGTCGATGATTTTCGTATCGAAATCTTCACCACCCAGGAATGTATCACCGTTGGTCGCTTTGACTTCGAAGACGCCGTCGCCGACTTCCAATACGGAGACGTCAAACGTACCACCACCCAAGTCGTAACCAA
>CAXGXG010000339.1:0-2113 GCA_964013525.1 uncultured Alphaproteobacteria bacterium
TTATGCGCTTTGGCAAGGGTTTCAACCTCATCATAATCAATATGGCCATTTTCTTTAAGACCATAAGAAATAGCTTCAAACCATTTACCGGATTGATTGGCGCTTGAACCGTGGGTCAAATGCCCACCCTGATCCAACGCCATGCCTAAGAATGTATCCCCGGGGGTCAAAAGAGCTTGAAAAACGGCCTGATTGGCCTGCGCACCGGAATGCGGTTGAACATTTGCAAAACCACACGAAAATAGCTTTTTCACCCGTTCAATGGCCAAAGTTTCGGTTTCGTCAACGAATTCGCATCCGCCATAATAACGTTTTGACGGATAGCCTTCTGCATATTTATTGGTCAGCACACTGCCCTGCGCCGCCATGACTGCGCGTGATGTAATATTTTCGGATGCAATCAGCTCAACCTGATCCTGCTGACGCTGAAATTCACGGCCAATACTGTTAAAGACATCAGGGTCTGCATTTTGCAGCGTCGTTTCCAATTGATTTGTCATTTTGCACAGCCTCCCAGCTTTTCCACGCGTCGCTCATGTCGACCGCCCTCAAAATCCGTATCTAAAAAGGTTGCAACAATTCGGCAGGCCTCTTTAAAAGGTGTTTTGCGCGCGCCCAATGACACAACATTTGCGTTATTATGCTGACGGGCCAGCTTTGCATCCTCAACATCCCGGCAAAGCGCGGAACGCACCTGTACAAAACGGTTAAGCGCGATAGAAATTCCAATTCCACTGCCGCAAATTGCAATTCCGCATTGGGCCTTATCGGCAGAGATTGCATCGCCCAATTTGGCACCATAATCTGGATAATCAACGGATTCTTCAGAGTTTGTTCCAAGATCAAGGGTTTGATACCCCTGTTCCTCCAGCCACTTTAGCAATTTGGTTTTCAGCTCATACCCCGCGTGATCTGCGGAAAGAGCGATGGTGAGCGCGTTTTCAGGCATACTATATATAGGGTCTTTCATGTTTAATTTTTTGCTGTACATACTAGATAGTGTGTTTTCTTAGAAAGTGCAAGGTTGATTCACTTACGATATCAGCCCTTTTTTGCGCAGAACGTATTCAAGGCGCTTTTTCGCATTCCGTTTTAAAATCGCCTCTCCTACATTGGCGGGCCCTTGAATGGAAACTTCGGTCAGGCTGCGTGTATCCATGGCACTAACTTTGACATAGGGGCCGATCGCATGAAATTCAAATATAATTTCGCGTCCCTGCATCGGATCTGACATTGCTCTTTCCCTGTATAGTCGAGTGTTCTATATTTAAACTTAGAAACTAATCATCAGAAAGGCAAGACAGATGGCATATCAGCGCCCGGATTTCAATTGGCAGGACCCGCTAAACCTTGACGCACAACTTAGCGATGAGGAGCGCATGGTTCGCGATTCTGCACGGCAATACTGCCAAAGCAAATTGATGCCACGGGTTTTGGAAGCCGCCCGTCACGAAACATTTGATCCTGCGATCATGACAGAAATGGGTGAAATGGGCCTTTTGGGTCCCACCATTGACGGCTATGGATGTGCAGGCGTAAATTATGTTTCCTACGGGTTGATCGCGCGTGAGGTCGAGCGCGTGGATTCCGGTTATCGGTCTGCCTGTTCGGTACAGTCTTCTTTGGTGATGTATCCGATTTATGCCTTTGGCACGGATGAGATTAAAGAGCGCCTGCTTCCCGGCTTGGGACAGGGCAAGCTGATCGGCTGTTTCGGCCTGACCGAACCTGATGCGGGTTCCGACCCAGCATCAATGAAAACGCGCGCGAAAAAGGTAGACGGCGGCTATAAAATCAGTGGCACCAAAATGTGGATCACCAATTCCCCAATCGCTGATGTTTTCGTCGTTTGGGCCAAAGACATGTCTGAGGACGGCGCGATCCGCGGGTTCGTCTTGGAAAAAGGGATGGATGGCCTGTCCGCACCCAAGATTGAAGGGAAAATGTCCCTGCGTGCGTCCATCACAGGCGAAATTGTCATGGATGAGGTTTTCGTCCCCGAAGCCAATGCATTTCCAGATATCCGTGGCCTGAAAGGCCCGTTTATGTGCCTGAATAATGCCCGTTATGGCATTTCCTGGGGTGCGATGGGCTCGGCAGAATTCTGTTGGCA
>CAXGXG010000340.1:0-2109 GCA_964013525.1 uncultured Alphaproteobacteria bacterium
TTCCAGCAAGTTCCTTACTTAGTAAATATACAGAAATTATTGATGGTAAATATGATGTCCTTTTGGCGACCAACATTATTGAATCCGGAATCGATATCCCGAATGTGAATACGATTATCATTCACCGGGCAGAGATGTTCGGCCTGGCCCAATTGTATCAGTTGCGGGGTCGTATCGGCCGCTCCAAGGTGCGTGGCTATGCCTATATGACATACGATCCCCAGAAAAAACTGACCAAGACAGCCGAACAGCGGTTAAAGGTTTTGGAGCAGTTAAATACGCTCGGCGCCGGATTCCAATTGGCCAGTCACGATATGGATATTCGTGGTGGTGGAAACCTGTTGGGCGAGGAGCAATCCGGCCACATTCGAGAGGTCGGTATTGAGCTTTATCATCAGATGTTGGAAGAGGCTGTTGCCGCCGTTCGTGAAGGACGCGACCCGACAGACGAGGACACGGTTCAGGACACGCAAGGGTTTACCCCGCAAATTGAACTGGGCCTTCCGGTCATGATACCTGAGAAATATGTACGTGATATCAATGTACGCCTTCAATTGTACCGCCGTTTAACAGACCTCGTGAATGAGGCAGAAATTGATGCCTTTGCAGCTGAGCTGGTCGACCGTTTCGGCGAAATGCCGGAAGAAGTTCAAAACCTGCTGGATGTCATGTCCATTAAACAAATGGCACGTCAGGCCGGCATTGCCAAGGTTGAGGCCGGTCCAAAAGGTGCGCTTTTAGGTTTTCACAATGATACGTGTGAATATACCAATGAACTGGTGGCCTTTATGTCGGAAAATGCAGGGACGATGAAAATGCGCCCCGATCAAAAGCTGGTCTTTATCCGCCACTGGCCGGAAACGCGCCATCGGGTTAAGGGTGTGCGGATGATCCTGAAAAGTCTGGTGCAGCTGAAAAATAAATCTGATGCGTCTTAGAACGGTTTAAAGCTCTTCATTTCCTGAATGCGCGCACGTACGACTTCCATTTTAAACTTTGCGGCTTCATGAAGCTGAATGGCTATAGCATATCCTGCTTTAACCTCGTTTTCCTTGGCTTCAATCGCCTGCAAGAAACGCGCTCTGGGCATTGTATGTTCTTTTTGGCGGAGGGTATAGGTCGCGTCTTTTTTGTCAGCCTCCAATTGTCGCTCCCCCTCGGCAATCATTTCGCGCATTTCCTGAAGGCTGAGTGTCTTTGTATAATTCTCGATTATATCATCCGCGATATCCATGGAATTAAAGGGCATAACATCCTGGATGATCAGACCGATGGTTAAAAAGCTGTCACCCATAAAGCTCTTGGCCCATGGAATTTCAACCCCGCGGGCGCGCAATTCTTTGTAGATGTAAAAATTGATGCGGGGTTCCGGGCCGGCCATAGGGTTGTTCATATCATAGATGAATTCAGCATAATCCGCCTCGGGTGGGCACTCCGACAAAACAAGCGTATTGTATGGGGCGCGTTTATAGATGGCGCTGAATTCACACGGTTTTGTAACGTAGAAGAATTTCATCTGCGCATCAAACGGCTTAAAACTTATCGTGCCGCCTTGTCTGAAATAGTCGGCAATAAAATCGCAATAGGCCGACATGTGACGCACCGTCAAAAGGTTTTTTGGGCTGCGCGCGTGGTAATTGTATGTAGTGATCAGGCTTTGCAGCTCGCTTGTAATTTTCATGGCGCGATCCGCTTTTTGCTGAGTACGCTATCAATTCTGTTTTGTAAGGTCGTTACGTGAGTATCCAGCTTATCCCATACTCTACGGGCAAAAGGTGGTGCATCTTGTACATTTACAGGCCGGCCTTGGTGATAGCGCTTGAGAAGCGCTTTCGGGCCATGCTCAGCCAAAAAGCTGTTTACAATTTCGATGGCAAGAGATTCACGCTGCTGCTCATCATAATCTTTCGGACGTTCAGCGCCTGTCAAATAAATGATTTTGTCAATTTGCTGTGCCATTGATAAGTGGTTGAATATTCGTCCCCACGGCATGGAGATATTACGATCTGACAATTCACGGTAAATAATGTGATTGATTTTGGGTGCTGGTCCGTCCTGCGGGCGACTCAGGTTAAAAATCTGGTCTTTGTAGCCTTCAAAGCCCTTGGG
>CAXGXG010000341.1:0-2102 GCA_964013525.1 uncultured Alphaproteobacteria bacterium
CCTGCGTCAGGCGGTTGCCTATTTGCGGACAAATCATGGCTGTACGTTGAAACAATTGAACTTCGATCCGCCGCCCTTTGATGGCAGTGTTTTATCCGGAGATTACATCAACCCCAATAGCCCAACCGACTTTTCATGTCATGTTTTTCATCCAAACGGTGGCAAGGCCAGCTATCGCTTAGAAGAATTTGCAGATATGTTTGGTATAGAATACGCATCAAACCGAATTGCCATTGGTGAGGGGTCAGACTTACGACAAATTGGAACAACAGAATGTGCCAGTCCCGAATGTACAGAAGTTTATCTTTCCTTGGTAACAAATACGGAGACTGCTAGCGATATTTGCAGCAGTTATAATAAAATTCTTGGCAACGAGACATTGATACCTACGCCGATAGTTAATTACGTTGTTCACGCGATTCCTTACACAGGATCATTTACCCTTTCTCATATGAGTAACAGACCCGCATTCATCGGTCTTAAAAGCTTCTGTTTCGTTCATGAGGCAAACAACGACATTATCTATTTTATGTATGTCTTGATCGAACGCTAAGTTAACCAGCCTTCTTTTCCTGAATATCTGCATCAATCTTAATGGCATCATGTTCGGTCTCCGTATTGGCGGGGGCGTATTCAATATCCTCTGCCAATGTTGCGGATGCAATCAACTTTTCAAGCGAAATAACGGTGTCTTTAATTTGATCATCGGCAACGTCCAACGTCAGTTTGTCCAGACGTTGGTTTTGCGAAACCTTGGCCTGCGTTCTGAGGGCGCGGACGCCGTGCAGAATGTTTAAGACCAGTTTCATATCCGCCTCTGCCTTTTCATCAAGGGCAGAATTGTTAAAGCCTGGCCATTTTGATACGTGAAGAGATGGGCTGTTTTCGTATTCTTTGAAAACGCGCTGGTAAATCCCTTCGGTTACAAACGGCAGGTACGGCGCAAACAGGCCAACCACACCGCGCAGCACTTCGAACAAAGTGGCTTGTGATGATGAGATGACCGCATCGTCATATTTTTCAGGGTTCCAGAAACGTTCTTTGACAATCTCAATATAGTTGTCACACAGGGTTTGCCAGAAGAATTTTTCCAAGGCTTCGCGTGCTGTGGCGTAATCATACTGTTCAAATGCGTCTGTCATGCGTTTGATCAGGCGGTTCAGCTGTGACAGGACCCAACGGTCCTCAACTGTGCGTTCTGAAATCTCAGGACGCTGAACCGTCGGATCATATCCTTCCAGCTGCATGGTGCAAAAACGCGCGACGTTCCACAGTTTCACAACGATTTTACGGCCAGCTTTGACGTCTTTTTCGTGGAAGCGCAAATCCTGACCCAAGCGTGATCCCGCAGCCCAGTAACGCAAGGCATCCGCACCGAATTTCTCCATAACGGAATCCGGATCGTAACGGTTATAACCGTTTTTATCGGTAAATTTTTCCAAATCGCGTTTGGAAATCTTCTTACCTTGTTCATTTAGTCCCCAGCCGGAGATCATAACGGTTTCCCATGGTAGGGAGTCGAAGTGGTCGTTGGCTTTAATCAAGGTATAGAACAGCCACGTGCGAATAATCTCAAATGCTTGCACGCGCAAGGACATTGGGAAAACCTTGTCCATAGTTCCTTTCCAGTTATCAATCCCCGCCCAGTTGGCGTTGATCAATGGCGTCAGGGATGATGTCATCCATGTGTCCATGACATCGCTTTCGGCGATAATGGTTTTACCGGCATATTTTTCCTGCGCCCATTTCGGCGGCTCTGTTTCCAGCGGATCGATCGGCAAGTCTTTTTCATCGGGGAAGATCACATCACCGGTTTCTTCTACATACCAGATTGGAAACGGCACGCCATAGAAACGCTGGCGCGAAATGTTCCAGTCATACTTTAACCCTTCAATCCAGTGTTGAAGGCGTACTTTCATGTGTTCCGGAAACCATTCCAATTGATTCATACGTGCCAAAAGTTCATCCTCGCGACCCAGGACTTTGATAAACCATTGTGGCTCCATTACGAATTCAACAGGCTCGCCAGAGCGTTCACCAACAGAAACCTTTTGATCAACTTTCTTTTCACCAACAACCAGATCCATGTCTTTTAAATCTTT
>CAXGXG010000342.1:0-2095 GCA_964013525.1 uncultured Alphaproteobacteria bacterium
GGAAAGCGATATTTCTTTGGACGTATCCGTTGTGTCGGGTGACGGTGCCGATGTCGGTTCTGCCGCATCCATTTCAACCGCATCCGAGGCGGATTTCTGGGCGGAGCTGTCCTCCAACCTGGAACAAATTTTGACCTCTTCAGATAACTTCGTATCCTTGGCCACGCTGGCCGATCCTGAAGTTCAGGTCGCCCCGCCGCAATTGCCGCTGGCTTATGATCAGGACGGAAATCCGATTGTCGGATCAACACCCGTTCTTAACGTTCAGTTCCCGTCCGCAGCTGGCGAGCCGCCGCTGCCGAATGCACCTGCTACATTCTCGGTCAACCGTCAGTCGGGTATGGTCTCTGTTTATTCATCACACCGCCAGCACAATGAAATTCAGGAATATCTGGATAAGTTAAAAGCCAGTGTCACATCACAGGTTTTGATCGAAGCCAAAATCCTTGAAGTGACATTAACCGATGAATATGCCGCCGGTATCAACTGGGGATCTGTGACCGGTGATATCAACCTGACAGGCCTTGCACGGTTTGATGCCGACTTTGGCCTTCCGGGTCTGACACCGCCGGTATCTGCGGGCGATGCGTTCGTGGCTGCATTTAACCCGGGCAATGATTTGAACATTGTCGTGAATGCCATCAACCGTTTTGGAACCGTGCGCGCATTGTCCAGTCCGCGTTTGACGGTTATGAACCACCAGCCCGCTGTCTTGAACGTTGTTGAAAACCGCGTATTCTTTGAATTTGATGTTGAAATCGAACGCGCCCAACAAGATGGCGGCGATGATACGATTGAGGTGGATACAGAAATCCGTTCCGTGCCCGAGGGTCTGGTCATTTCCGTCCTGCCATCAATTGATGTTGAAACCGGTATGATCACCATGGCGCTGCGCCCGACAATCTCAACAGTGGTGAATACAATTTCGGATCCGACACCGCAATTGGCGGTCCTGGTATCGGGTATTGATCCGGACGCGGTTGACCTGCTGGGTGGGCTGACAAACGATATTCCGGAATTGGCGGTTCAGGAAATTGATTCCCTGGTGAAAATGCAGTCTGGTCAGATTATCGTTATGGGTGGATTGATGCGTGACCGCAATGAAATTGACGAAACCGGTGTTCCGGTCCTGTCGGATGTTCCACTGGTGGGTAACCTGTTCAAAAACAAAACAGACCGCGTGGAAAAGACCGAGCTTGTCATTTTCTTGAAAGCGACATTGCTGCCGGGTTCCAACCTGCATGAAACAGATCGCCAGCTGTATAACAAGTTCAGCCAGGATCGCCGCCCGTTTAAAATGTAATGCGTAAGTGGCGCCCGCCGCAGGGAGTATAAGATATGTTTTCATCGCTAATGGGCTATACTTTAACAGCCGCCCTGCGTGATCGTATTCTGCTGGCCTTTGTTCTGATCATGCTGATCATCGCCAGTATTTCCAACTTTCTAGGCAGTGCCGCAATTGTTGAACAACTCCAATTTTCAATGGTTTACAAGGCCGGTGCCATGCGCCTGGCCGGGGCTGTCAGTTTGGTTTTGTTCATCTGTTTTTATGTGCGCCGCGCTTATGACTCGCGCGAGATTGATTTCCTCGTCTCGCGGCCCGTATCCCGCCCGCTCTATATCCTGTCACTTGCAACCTCGTTTGCAGTGATTGCGGCCGCCCTTGCCGTGGCCATATCAGCCGCGATCTATATTTCGGGCGTACCGGATGTGTCAGGCTGGCAAATCTGGAGCTTTAGCCTTTTGATCGAATATATAGTCATCAGCATGATTGCCATGTTCTTTGCTATGGTCATTAAAAGTGCGGCGGGTGCGGCACTGGCCGGCTTTGCCCTTTACGCTTTGGGGCGTATGATTGGCGTCTTGTCAGGAATTGCCGATATGCCGACCGACAATCAGGGCTTGGTCGTTGCGGGGTATTTGTTTGATCTGATTTCTGTTTTTGTCCCACGTTTTGACCTGATGGGGCAAACGGCGTGGCTTGTCTATGGCGCCCAGGCCGTCGCCGCGGATATGACCGATAGCCTGAAGGCCATTGGTTTTAACTGGTTTTTATACCTTCAAGGCCTAGCCTTTAGCCTTTTATTTATCCTGG
>CAXGXG010000343.1:0-2084 GCA_964013525.1 uncultured Alphaproteobacteria bacterium
CGACGTCAACCGGTGTCGCAAAAGCCGTCGGCAAGGTTCTGCCGGAATTAAACGGTAAGCTGGATGGTGTGGCTATGCGCGTTCCGACACCAAACGTGTCTGTTGTAGACCTGAAATTTGTGGCCAGTCGCGAAACAACCGTTGATGAAATCAATGATGCAATCCGCAAGGCTGCAGATGGAAAACTGAAAGGTATTCTGGGCTGTTATACAGACCCGCTGGTTTCCACAGATTTTAACCATGATCCACGTTCTTCAATCTTTGCTTTGAATGAAACCAAGGTTATGGACGGGACGCTTGTCCGCGTGATGAGCTGGTATGACAATGAATGGGGCTTTTCTAACCGCATGGCGGATACAGCCATCAAAATGGCTAGCCTTTAAAGCTTCACACTTTTAAGCGTTAAAATAAAAAGCCCGCTCTTCGAAGCGGGCTTTTTTATTCTTTCAAATTATCATTTGGGGTGGCTGCGGTAGAAATCTGCGACCTGTCGGCGGTAATATGTTTTGCGGATTTCCAGCAGTTCAAGGTCGGTGGGGTTGCAAGGACGGTTCCCTTCAACATCAACCAAAACACGGTCAATAACCGCGCGATAACAGATATGCGCTTGCAGAACATTGTGCACTGTATGGTCGGCAGTCTTTTCATGCTTTTGCACATCGCCAAGGACAACGCCGTGTTGGCTTTCCAAATCATTGCGCAGTCTTTTTAAAGCCTTGGCTGTGAATTCCTGTTTCATAGCGATCACCTCTATCAATAAGATATGATATCTCAAATATCCGCGTTATGTCAATTGTTTAGGGGTTGAAAATGCGCGAGGATCAGCGCATTCTATAGATCAGATAAACGAAAGGTCTTACACCAATGAAAGTTACACAAAAAGTCCGCAAAATTCTAAACAATTACGAGAGCGATAATCCCGGAACAAAGGCCAGCATGGCCCGTATGTTGATGCATGGCCGCCTGGCTGGTACTGGCAAAATGGTTATTCTGCCAGTTGATCAAGGTTTCGAACATGGCCCCGGTCGCAGCTTTGGCATGAACGAAGACGCCTATGACCCGCACTATCATTATAAACTCGCAATCGAATCCGGTTGTAGCGCCTATGCAGCGCCGCTTGGTGCCTTGGAAGCGGGCGCGGACACATTTGCAGGCTCGGTCCCTTTAATCCTAAAAACCAATTCCTCAAACTCTCTTATCTCTGCCAAGGATCAGGCTGTAACTGGCAGCGTTGCTGATGCATTGCGCCTAGGTTGTTCGGGCATTGGATTTACCATTTATCCAGGCGCTGACGATATGTTGGAGCAGATGGAGGAAATTAAGGAAATGTCTGAAGAGGCCAAGCATTTTGGTTTGGCAACTGTTATGTGGGCCTATGTACGCGGCCCTAATATTTCCAAAGAGGGCGAAACAGCGGTCGATACGATTGCCTATGCCGCGCATATGGCTTGTTTGATGGGTGCCCATATTGTCAAAGTTAAACTGCCCGGCGCGCACCTTGAAAATGCTGATGCGAAAAAGGTTTATCAGGAAACAGGTATCAATATTGCCAGCCAGGAAGATCGTGTCAGACATGTGGTTCAAAGCTGCTTTAACGGCCGCCGTATGGTTGTCTTTTCAGGTGGTGGTAAAAAAGGAAGCGATGATGTCTATCAGGATGCCCGCGATATTTATAACGGTGGGGGGAACGGATCTATTATCGGCCGCAACTCCTTCCAACGCCCGTTCCAGGAAGGCGCGGACCTTTTAAAAGGCATCATGGATATCTACAAAGGCAAATAAGCCCATTTAAACTCAATACCTTTAAAGAGCGCTCACATCGGGCGCTCTTTTTTTAATCAAAAAAAACCCGCCAAAATGGCGGGCTTTAAAGTCTTATATTTTTGAAAATCAGCCGTTAGCGACTTTTTTTTCGGTTGTTTTGTTGGCCTTAGGCGCCTTCGCATCTTTAGCTTTAGACGCTTTTTTACCTTTGGCAGCATCGCCCTTTGGCATGCCGTGACCTGTTGTACGTTCTGCAATACGTGCAGATTTACCGCGACGTTTGCGCAGGTAGTACAGTTTGGAGCGGCGAACATCACCGC
>CAXGXG010000344.1:0-2078 GCA_964013525.1 uncultured Alphaproteobacteria bacterium
ACCTGCGCCACATTATTTATAAATCAGCCGATGAACCGTGGCGCCGGGCAAAAAACAATCTGGCCTTGATGCTACGCGAGGGCCTGTTAAAAGAAAACATCGATGGCGAAGGATTGCTGTGGGCCCACGACCGCCTGTTGCGCAGGCCCGAGGCACGCAGAATTATGATTGTGATCTCTGATGGTGCGCCCGTTGATGATTCTACACTGTCTGCAAATTCATCAGGGTATCTGGAAACACATCTGCGGTCTGTGATTGATTGGATCGAACATAAAAAAGCGGCACAACTTTTGGCGATCGGTATCGGCCATGATGTCACCCGCTATTACAAACGCGCCATTACATTGCGTGACGCAGAAGACCTTGGCGGAACGTTGATCAACGAATTGACCGACCTGTTCGATCAGGACTAAAACGTTTTTCAGTTTATGAAAGCCAGTTTAAAGGCCCAGCTTCATCTGGCGCTTGGTGATGACACCTTTCAGGATGCGTTTGCGGGTACGCGCAAGCTTGAAAGTATCTGACAATGTTTTTGGCAAGGTTTTATATCCCTTTGCAAAACCCTCGGCACGGGCCAAGGATGCATCCATTCTGGATTTCATGTCTTCCAGCTCTTTAACGTTTGCCTGATCCCATGCGGCCATTGCATAGCTGATTTCTAAATCAACTTGGGTCAGCGAAAGGGCTACGTTTTTCATGGCTTTTGATTTCATTGCTTTGGCTCCTTATTTTATTTTGCGCAAGGTCTTTAGACGTTTTGTCATCTGCCCTTTTCTGACGCGTTTACGTTCTTTCATATTTTTAACCTGAGCCAGCAATGTGACAGGCAGGCTCTTATAGGGTTTCATCAATTCTTCGACTTGGGACATGGAGGTGTCCAAATGCGTCTTTGCCGCCTCCAGACGCTCTATCCTGTGTTTCAAAGGAGTGTCATAGACCGGCATCCAGTCATTCACAAAATCGTCAGGCAACGGCGCGTTGATTTGCCGATTCATTTCCGCCAAAATATTGAAAGCCGTGCGGATATTCTTGCGCCGGTTCGCCATTTCATGCCCTTTAAACTGTTGGTGTGATTATGTTTGTATACGAACAGCCCCGTTATATGTCAATCATTTTGTCATGGAAACATCCCCCCCTTTGCGTTAAAACTGTTAGGAATACAGGAGCCTGACATGTCGAATAAAAAGAAAATTCACAAACCAAAACCCATCAGTGGCTATGCCGAGTGGTTGCCACAACACCGCCGCATCGAAATGCAGTGGATGGACAGCATCCGCGCGGTTTTTGAATCCTATGGCTTTTGCAATATTGAAACCCCGTCAGTAGAGGAACTGGATGTTTTGCTGGCCAAGGGGGAAACGGACAAGGAAATCTATACGCTCACACGCCTTCAGGCGGACGAGGATGATGACAAAGATGCGCGTTTGGGCCTGCACTTTGACCTGACCGTTCCGTTTGCGCGTTATACCGCGCAGCATTTTAACGACCTGGTATTTCCGTTTAAACGCTATCAGATCCAAAGGTCATGGCGTGGCGAACGCCCGCAAAAAGGCCGGTATCGTGAATTTTATCAGTGCGACATTGACGTTATCAACATTGATAACCTGCCGCTTCACTTTGATGCTGAAATTCCAGCTATTATGTACAAGGCCTATCAGGCGTTGAATATCCCGCCAATTGAAATGCGCCTCTCCAACCGCAAAATTCTAATCGGCTATTTGAATGGTTTGGGGCTGGATGACCCCACCGCTGCGGCACGCATCCTTGATAAACTTGACAAGATTGGTGGGGACGCGGTTATCAAGAGCTTGATTGAAGACATCGGTCTTGAAAATGATGTGGCCCAAAAATCGCTGGCTTTGGCTTCGATTAAAACAACGGATGCGTCTTTTGCCCATGCCGTGAAAGCTTTGGGGATTGAAAATGAGCTTCTGACCGAGGGCTTAGAAGAGTTGGCCTTTGTTGTTGAACAGCTACAGCAGCAAAACATTCCTGTCGTGGTTGACCTTTCCATCGTTCGCGGATTCGATTATTACACAGGAACAATTTTGGAAGTTTACCTGAAAGACCGTGAGTAC
>CAXGXG010000345.1:0-2076 GCA_964013525.1 uncultured Alphaproteobacteria bacterium
CGATGCAATTGTGCTATGGCACGATTGCCCCGTATGCAGGTATGGGCGACATAAAAAAATATGCACGCTATTTGGCCTATTCCCATCCATCCTGTTCAGTCTATGTCCGGCAGGACTATTCCTTGCGGTTTCTAAAATTCCTGTTGTTGTCCGGTTGGACAGCTCTGCCGCGCAATGCGCAGGAAACGCGGCAGAAGCTTTATGAGCTGGCAGAGGAATCCTGTTCGGCCATGATGGCTTTTCGCAAGGATTATCTGGAAATTGATTTTCATTATAAACCCACCGGTAAGATGCGTTTATACGAAAGCCGCGCCGCATTTGAGGGGGAGGCCGAACAGCTGAACTTTATGAATGAAAAATACGGAATCGGGGTTGAGGTTTTGGACAGTGCTGAAACCTATGCGCGCGAACCGGCATTGCGGGAAAAAGCACAAACCATTTTTGTTTCGACCTATTGCGATATGGACGCATCCGGTGATTCCGGCCAGCTCGCACGGCAAATGCATATGTTTATGCAGGGTAGTGACCGTTATGATTACCGCGCGAATACCTCTGTCGATCGTTTAGAGGTGACCGATGGCGCGGTAACGGGGATCCAGACAAGCCATGGTGATATTCACGCTGATTGTGTGGTGGTGGCGGCCGGTGCGGCATCAACTGCGATCTTAGAGACGGCAGGGGTGTCATTGCCGATGATTCCGGTAAAGGGATATTCACTGACCGTTGAAAACCCGCCATTTGATTTTTATCCGTGCATCAGTGATATCTCGCAAAAATTTGCCTATAACACGTATGGCAAAGACAAGCGGTATCTGCGGCTCAGCGGGTTGATGGATTTTGTGGGGCATGACACCACCCTTAACACACAGCGAATTGATTATCTGAAAACCCAAATTCAGCAAACTTTTCCGACATTGGATTTAACGGATGCTGTCGCACGTTGCGGGCTGCGCCCTGTCATGGGTGCCAGCTTGCCTGTCGTTGGGCAAAGAGGGCCAAAAAACCTGTGGGTCAATACCGGACAAGGGGTTTACGGATGGACACTGGCGATGGGATCGGCGAAATTATTAAAAACCGCAATTGATCAGGATTAAGTACTTATCGACGGATCATTTTGTAATCACGGTGCACATAGGCGCACATAATCATTCCAAAGCTAAATAGAACAGCCAACATTGCCGATCCCCCGTTTGAAATCAGTGGCAGCGGGACCCCGACAACGGGGATCAGACCCATAACCATGGCAATATTGATAAAGATATAAAGCAGGAAATTTGTGGTCAAACCCAAGGACAGCAAACGGCCGAATGAATTGTTGCTGCGCCAGGAGATCAGATATCCATAGACCATGATTACGATGAACAATAGCATCAGCGCACAGCCGCCGACAAAACCCCACTCTTCGGCCAAGAGGGTAAAAATAAAATCGGTTTGTTTTTCAGGCAGGAAGTTCAGGCGGCTTTGCGTACCCTCCAGAAAACCTTTGCCCGAAATGCCGCCGGACCCCAATGCGATTTTCGATTGGGTAATGTGATAGCCGGCACCCAACGGATCACTTTCAGGATTCAAGAAGGTCATGACGCGGGCTTTTTGATAGTCGTGCAAAAAGAACTGCCACGCCAGGGGAATGGCTGCCAATCCCGCGCCAATTGTGATCATAAAATATTTATACGGCACGCCTGACAAGAACATCAATGCGGCTCCGGCCATTGTGATCATCAAGGCTGTTCCCAAATCCGGCTGGATCAAAACCAGTAAGGTTGGAACCCCGATCAAGCCAAGCGGGATGACGAGGGCGGGAAGCCGTTTGGCGTCCTCAACCGTAATCCGGCTGAAATATCTGGCCAGTGCAATAACCACGCAAACCTTCATAACCTCGGATGGCTGAAGACGTATAAACCCAAGGTCTATCCAGCGTTGCGCCCCCATGCCGATTTGACCTTTAATCTCAACGGCGATCAGCAATAACAGTGCCGCGCCATACATCCAATAGGCCAAAGACTGCCAAACCTTGAGGTCGGTCATGGCCACAATAAGCAGTCCGGCAAAGCCGACCCCGAAACGCACGGCATGTTT
>CAXGXG010000346.1:0-2070 GCA_964013525.1 uncultured Alphaproteobacteria bacterium
TCACGGCTAAAAAATCTTATGACATCGAAGCTTGGGTACCATCACAAAATACATACCGTGAAATCTCGAGCTGCTCAACCTGCGGCGATTTTCAGGCCCGACGGATGAAAGCCCGTTACCGCTATCATGGTGAGAAAGAAACCCATTTTGTTCATACGTTGAACGGGTCGGGCCTTGCTGTTGGTCGCGCATTGGTTGCCTTGATGGAAAACTATCAAAATCCAGATGGTTCAATCACAATTCCTGATGTTCTGCAGCCATATATGCAAGGGCAAAAAACAATAAAAAAGAAAGACTAACATGCTGAAATTTCCAAAAAACATTAAAGACGCGCGCATTCTTTTAGCTAACGATGATTCCATTCATTCTCATGGTTTCAAGGTGTTAGAGGAAACGATTAAATCAATCTGTGATGACGTTTGGGTTGTTGCGCCTGAAACGGAACAATCAGCAGTTGGTCATTCCCTGACCATTCATACGCCGTTGCGCATGAAGCAATATGGGGAAAAACGCTATTCTGTTTTTGGGACGCCGACAGACTGTGTGATGATGGGCGCCAAGCATATCCTGGCCGATAAAAAGCCGGATCTTGTTATTTCCGGCATTAACCATGGGCACAATGTTGCGGATGATGTGACATATTCCGGCACGGTTGCAGTGGCAATTGAAGGCACGATTATCGGCATTCCGTCGATTGCTTTCAGCAATTCCTATGATCGAGAGACGCATGAATATAATTGGGATGTGCCGCGTCGAAATATTCCCAAGGTCCTTTTGGCCATGCAGGGACAATCATGGGCAGAGAATGTGCTGATCAACGTCAATTTCCCCTATGTTGAAGCTGGCGACGATGCTGAGCTTGAAATGGTGGTTTGCGAACAAGGTCATTACGAGCCGTCCATGAATGACATTGTAAAATGTACCGACCCGCGCGGACGTCCATATTTTTGGATCGGTCCGCCGGACAGTGACAAGGACAAATTGCCAAAAGACAAAGACATCGGCCAGCTGATCCGTGGCAAAGGCACGATCACACCGCTTTCACTTAATCTGACACACAAGCCAACCTTAAAAACACTGGAAGGTATCTTTAAATCATGACAGCAGAAGCACGCAAAATCCGCCTGATTATGAAGCTAAGAAAATCGGGCATTACCAATACGGCCGTATTGGCTGCGATTGAGCGTTTTCCGCGTGAAGTCTTTATCCCCAAAATGTTTCATGATCAGGCCTATGAAGATACGGCGCTGCCGATCGGTCTGGGACAAACGATTTCCCAGCCGCTGGTTGTGGCATTGATGACGCAGGCTTTGCGTGTGAATGACCGTATGAAGGTGCTGGAGGTCGGAACGGGATCAGGATATCAGGCCGCTATTCTGGCAAAGCTGTGCCGCCGTGTTTATTCTGTTGAACGTCACCGTCCATTGCTGCATCGCGCACAAAAGGTTCTGGATCATTTGCGTATTCGCAACCTAACGACAATTTGTGGCGATGGTATGCAGGGCTGGAAAGAGCAGGCGCCTTTTGACCGTATTATCGTTACCGCGGCGGCCACAACAGAACCACCGGAGGCGTTGCTGGATCAACTGTCTATCGGCGGGATTCTTATCATTCCCATGGGGTATGATAAGGCCAATCAACATATTTACCGCATCACCCGTTACGAGGACGGTTTTGATTGTGAGCGGTTGATGCCCACACGCTTTGTCCCATTGTTGCCGAATATCGCCACCCCGTCTGAGGAGGCGGACATGCTGAACAACCCACCCGAACACCTTGCCCTTCACCCGAATTAATAACAAAAAACCAACACGCGAGTTCTCGCAAAACCATTATGAAACGTTTGTCACTGTCACATATCATTACGCCTGTCATCCTTGCGGTTGCATTGACCGGATGTATCGACCGTACCGAACCGCCTGCACCTGTTGTAAATCTGGGGGCGAATATTGATTCGCCAGGCGGGGGGATTATCGTTGCGCGCAATGATACGCTTTATAACATTTCCCAGCGTTATGGACTGACCATTCGTGACCTGATCGAAATGAATGGCGACATTTCCGCCAAAAG
>CAXGXG010000347.1:0-2068 GCA_964013525.1 uncultured Alphaproteobacteria bacterium
AGAATCCACCACCGTAAATGCGGCGTCAGGAATTGAAGGGACAAGGTTCCCGTTACCCGGCGCATATATTCCTACCGTATTTCCGGTGCGTGTTGGGGTCTGCCCCTCGTAGATATTCCCGGATGAGGTTTCTGAACTGTCATCAAAATGGATTTGGTCATACCCGCCGGAGATGTTCAAACGCATGCGTGCTGTTTGTACACGCCCAACTTCTTGTATAATCTGACTGGCGATCAGGCTGGCCTGTTCACGATCAATTCCCCCACCCCCGCGGCCGGAATTTGTCACCGCATAGGAAAGGGCCGCAAAGAGCGCAACAGCGATCAGAATCAAAAACAGGGCATTTCCGGATTGTGCCTTCATTTAAATAGACTACAATACAAATGTGTTGAAGTCATGACAAATATTGTCAGGCAATAGCAAATGGATTTTTAAAAACAAATAAAGATAAAACATGCAATCAGCTGAACATACTGCAAAACTTTACCAATGCATTTCCTTGGCCGCTTTTGGTTTTATGGCCTGGACCGTTGGAGATGCTGCAGTTCGTTTCTTAAACTTTTATTCAATCTATGTTGTAGCCTTTATTTCAACATTGACTACAGTTATTATCCTGACAGTCCTATCGCCGAGATTAGGTGGCTTTTCCAAAACTTTTAAAATGCCAAAATTAAAATTACGCATTGGCAGAGGGGTTATCATTTCTATTGCCGGGTTTTTGGCCTATCCGACGTTTCAGCACCTGGAAATGACCAAGGCTTATGCCATCATCTTTCTTGCCCCTATTCTTTCAAAAATATTCTCTGTTGTTTTTAATAGTGAAAAAATATCCCTGACCTCTTGGATTATATCAATTTTAGGCTTTATCGGCGTTCTCATCGTTTTGCGTCCAGGCGCAATTCCTCTTGATATCGGCAGTATCTCAGCATTGGGCCTGGCGATATTTTTTGCATTGGGATATGTCATGGGACGAACCATTGGCCCGGAAAATCAAACGTTTTTGTCGCTTGCCTTCTTTCAATATTTCATTATCGCAAGCTTGACCGCTTATCCTGCAATCAGTGAAATGTCGCAGGAAGGTTTTCATATGCCTTTGATAGATTTAACGCTCATCGTCGTGATTGGCATCACAGCGGTTGCCGGCGGGCTTTGCGTATCCTATGGGTTTGCAAATGCACCATCTGCTAAAATTGCGCCCTTGCACTATACACAAATTTTGTGGGGTACGCTTTGGGGCGCTGTCATGTTTGACGAATATCCGGACATGTTAACATTGGTCGGGGCGGCTGTTATTATTGTATCAGGATTGGCCATAATTTGGAAAACTGACGAAAGCAACAGGAAGAAATGGGGCAGACAACCAACGCCCTGAAATGGTTGTCTTTTATGGAGTGGAATATAGAAAGTCCTTATTGATAACGGCCATAACCCGCGTGAAACACGTAATAAAACATGTAACTGTAAAGGCCAGATCCGTTTTCCACGCAAAAGGCACGCTCCCCAATGTAGGCCGTTGATGCATTTGGCAAGCGCGTTGCATAATCGGTAACATCATCCCAATATTCCCGGCGTCCCCGGGTGTTCGTGGCCATAGCAGGTTGACTTTCAACGGCGGGCAAACCGAATTTTCTATTCAAAGCATTACAAACGGCCTGATCAATACCGCCCAGTGCGAACAAGATTTCCGGCGCACTGTTTGAACCGACATCTTCAACGAAGTTGTTAAAAACGCGAAATTCACCCGGTACAATGTGGCCATTCGAGTCCCCGATTGGAATGCCGGCTGCATCATAAAACGCGCGGGAGGTGACCTGGCCGCCCCGCTCTTGAAAAACTGAGCATTCCGATCTTGGCGCTGTGCAATTCGGATTGTCATTATAGACGTTTCCGATCTCACCCGTGCCCGTTCCGGTGGCTTGCGAAGTGTGGGAATTGTCATTGCCAAAATTGATATTATAGATTGGGACACCGTTGATGATATTCAATTTGCGCGCCTCAGCCTCAACAATAGCAATGTAATTCAGGATCTCAGCCGCATGAATTTCAGCCGTTTCGCGATCAATCCCGC
>CAXGXG010000348.1:0-2060 GCA_964013525.1 uncultured Alphaproteobacteria bacterium
TTTTTAACTTTTGATACATGGGTGAACGGTTGATAATGCGGGCCAGACCGGTTTTTCCCATCCATTTGCCTATTTTGCTTTTGCGGATCAGTCCCCAGGGGCTGCGGTCCTTATTCGTCATGAACAATCCACCCGATGTCCGCGGACGTTTGGGGCGGGGATCTTTTTTCAAAACCTTGGTTCGGAACAGCTCAACCGTATCGTGTAAAATATGACCACCGTAATTAATGGCGCCCAAAACACCTGTCCCCACCAGTGCGATTGCGCATACGCCAATCATAGCCCCGCCCAACAGCGTTCCATAACCCAAAATGGCAGGGGCTAGCAAAATGCCCAGATAGATTGAGGAAAATCCGCCCTTGAAAGCCATAAACTTGGGAAAGAATTTGTTTTTTTCAAGTCCCTTAAACCATTGGTAGGGCTTGGTTTTACGGATGCTGGCGGCCAGCGGCGTGATTTTTGACCGGAAACGTGAAACGGTGTTTTTAACAAAAGGCTTCAGACGAAATTGTTCACCCGTCTGCAAGGGCAAACCATTTTCATTGTCAGTTTGATTGTCATTTGCCACATTGCGAAATGCAACGCTTAACAACTGTTTATGAATGTTCAAGTGCCCGACCACGCAATATTCCTGTCACGTCTACCCTGTCTAAAGTCATAATATTACTAACAATTTTAGATAAATTTGTCACGTCCTATTTTTCGTAAAATCAATGTGATTATGTATAGTATTTGTTAACCTTATTGCCATAAAGTGGGTATAGTTCACAAGACAAAGCGGAGGAATACCATGGCAAATTCAATGGATCAGAAAAAACCGGCACAGAATTTCGGGCAGAGCGCCCTTAAATATCCTGAAGGATGGAAATTTGAAATTAAGTCCAAGCCGGCTACACGTTCACCTTTTGCAGACCAAACGGTCGAGCGTGATCCGTTTTATGCAGAGATCACATTTAAGGATGCCGCAACAGGCCAGCCACACACCATTTCAAAATCCATGCAGGAACTGAATTCGATTGTTTCCAACCTGGAAAAGAAAATTGAAGAAGGAAACCATTCTTTTGACGGGCGTGCACGGGTCTTTATGGATGCGAAGGCAGGGCTGGAGCGCAGAATGGAAGCGGCTGCCAAGCCCGCACCAAAAATGCAGATCAAAGCCAAAATGCCGCAGGCTTAGGAAAACAGGTTTTTAAAATTTGCGAGTTTTGATACTCTTGGTAAATGAGCTACGATGATACAAACATATTTGCCAAGATCCTGCGGGGCGAAATTCCGAATAAAACCGTTTATGAGGATGAATATGTCTTGGCCTTTCATGACATCAACCCGCATGCAAAATGCCATGTTCTGGTGATCCCCAAGGGGGCCTATACCGACATTTACGATTTCCATGCCAATGCCAGTGTCGCCGAAATTACAGGTTATGCCCGGGCGATGGCAAAAATCATTCAGATGTTGGAATTGGAAAAAGACGGTTTCCGCGTCATTGCAAATATGGGCGATCACGGTGGGCAAGAGGTTCCGCATTATCACAGCCACATTCTGGGCGGTGAAAAATTGGGCCAGATGGTGTCAAAAACTTCATAAAATTCTAATTCTTTTCTGTTACCATTTTCCGAGGGTGGAAAAACAGATGTCAAAGATATCCATATTTACAGCGGCTTTTTTATGCTTGGCGCCCGCAATGGCGTTGGCGCAGGGCTATCCCGGCCTGTCCGGTGGATCGGGCGATACGTCTGCATCCGGCGGTGGGGGATATGGTGGATTAACGTCACCCGCACAACGCCGGGCAGTTGTCAGGCCTGATGCGGAACAGGAAGGGTTGAGCCAGACCGAAGGGGACATCGCGGCCGAGCAAAGCCTGACCCCGCAACAATCAGAAGCGCGTCTGCGTGCTGCGCGCCAAAACAATATGCAACAAACGGTACAAACAGGCCGCTTTACAGGGCCCGCCAATCAAAATGGTGAAGATTTAAAGATGGCCGCAGCCATTCAGGAAAATGCGCGCCAGAACCGCCCATCAGTTTTAAAAAACATCCGTTTGAGCGACAGGATGCTAA
>CAXGXG010000349.1:0-2046 GCA_964013525.1 uncultured Alphaproteobacteria bacterium
AAAATATTCTTTACGGCATCACTATTAGTACTCATAAGTGGTTTCATAGAACCCGTTACGATCACTGGTTTTTTTATTTGGTATAATAAGAGGGACAAAGCAGATGATGTATAAGCCATGGTATCAGTACCGTGCAACAACACAAAGCCATCATACTTTGCTTTGTATGACTGGATCTTTAACGCAAGATCAAACCAAGTCTTAGGGTCAAGGCTTGAGCTATCTATTGGTCTCTTCATTTCCATCACGGAAAACCGAGGCAAGGAATCTGTACCTTTATTAAGATATGCCTTCAAATGCTCCGTAAAAGCCATAGGCTTCATCGGCCTCAAGCCGTGCGCGGACCCTTCGCAACCTATAGTTCCGCCAGCATAAATTATAAGAATATGCTTTTCATTATACACCAATTATCTCCTAGATATAATTTGCCTGCCATCACGTGCAGCCGCGAGTTTTGAAAGATTTTCAGCATCTGCAAACAATAACATTTCCAGATCACACAGATCATAATCGGAGAAATGATCTGCACAGGCGTGAAGGGTTTGAAGGTAGTGGCAATAAGTCTCGTCACGACGGACAGAGGCCCACCCTCGTGCTTTCAGGTCTTGAAACCTGTAACCTTCCGTATAGGAAAATCCGCCGCGTTTGCCGGAATGGCCTGTTGTATTATTGCGCCCGGACAAATAGCGGAAGGCAAAACTACCCAAAGCTGTTCCACCGTATAAACATTGGATGGCATTCAGCGAAACGGCCACACGCGCGTCATAAATAGCATATTGTTGAGGGTCTGCAATAGCCAACAATTTTGAATAGCTGGCCACGCCTTTATAGGGCAAATCAGGTGTTATACCTCTATTTCCGTCCGTATTGGCGGCCATGTCGACATAACTAGATATTGTATCGGGCTTGTGACTGCGGATCCCGCCCCAATTTTGAATGACATCTTTGGCAATTTGCAGCCGCTCGCTTGGGTCGCCCTTCTGCCAGGCCTCAGTCATACGGGATTTGAAATGCCTGTTTTCCTGGTAAGGGGCAGAGTGCGCGCCGTCCTTCAAATCCTGGGGGACTGGCCAGCGGTATATTTCCGGCAGTTTTGGCAGATGCTCCGCAAAATAGATATTTAGCGTTTTGACAAGGCGCGGATCAGCTAGGGTCATCTGTCATATTCCGCACGGCCTTTTTCGCCTCGCGCCTATTCGTGATGCGGATCGCAATGATCGAAATTTCATACAGGATCATGACCGGTAACGCCAACATAACCTGCGATATAACGTCCGGTGGTGTTAAGATTGCACCTACGATAAACGCACCGACAAGCGCGTATTTTCGTTTCTTGGCCAATCCGTCCGCCGTCACCAACCCCACTTTACCCATCAAAGTCAGCAGGACAGGCAATTCAAAACAAATGCCAAAGGCAAAAATCAACTTCATGACCAAGCCGAGATATTCAGAGACTCGCGTTTCCAATGCGATGGCAAGCGCATCTGCGCCACCCGCCTGTTCAAAGCTGGCAAAGAATTTCCACGCTGCTGGAAAAACTGCGTAATAGGCGAATGCCGCGCCTGCCACAAACAGCACAGGTGTAGCGACCAAAAACGGTAAAAAGACTTTTTTCTCATTTTTATAAAGACCGGGCGCCACAAACATCCAGACCTGTATTGCAATAATGGGAAAGGCGAGAAAGCCACCCATAAACATAGCAAGCTTGAGGTATGTAAAAAACGCCTCCGTCAAACCGGTATAGATCAGACGGCGGTTTTCGCCGGGCAGCGCATCGGATAGAGGCTGAATTAAAAAATTATAGATTTGCTCTGCGAACAGATAAGCGACTGAGGAAAAAATAATAAATCCCAGCACTGAAAAGACCATACGGCGGCGCAATTCACCCAAGTGTTCAACAAGGGACATGTCACCTGTACGTTGATCGCCTGAACCACCGTTACCTTGGCCAGCCGACTGGTCGTGTGCAATTTTTGCTTCACTCATCACGCGCCCCCTTTTGACCGGCAATATTGGCGGGATGGATGATATCTTCTTTGTTTTTTT
>CAXGXG010000350.1:0-2040 GCA_964013525.1 uncultured Alphaproteobacteria bacterium
ATCCGGGCTTGGTGGTCCATGTGGGCATGGGGAAGCCGTTTTCCCAAAAGCTGTTGATTGAGCGCCTGCGCGTCATTATGCGCAGGCAGGACAAAATGGCGGAGATGGTTTTTACTGAAGAGACCACCGATACCGTCAGCGAGGATGTGAAGCAGGGTGACCTCTATCTGGATGACGGGCTGCACCAATGTTTCTGGCAGGATCAAAAGGTGGATTTGACCGTTACCGAATATCTACTCATCAAATCTTTGGCGGTTAACCCCGGCCACGTTAAAAACCGGCAACAGATCATGGATTACGCCTATAGCGAAGACACCTACCTGGAAGACCGGGTCATTGATAGCCACATCAAACGGGTGCGTAAGAAATTTAAAGATGTTGATCCTGATTTTGACAATATTGAAACCGTTTACGGTATGGGCTATCGCTACCGCGCATGAGCGAGCCTGAAACGACATACGCCCTCAAAGCCAGTGGTTCTGCGCGTCCGGTGTCCCCGCTGACGCTAAAAATTATGGGCGTTAATATTGCTGCTCTGTTCATGTTGGCCTTTGGCTTTCTTTATACGGCCCAATACGAAAACCAATTGATTGAAACCGAACTCAATGCCCTTTCACAGGAAGCAAAGTTGATTGCGGCGGCTATTTCTGAGGGCGGTGTGCGCATCGCTTATGAGGACAACCAGCGTTTGGCGCGTGATTTAACCCAGTTGATGGTACGAAAACTGAGCACGGAAACAGATTTTCGGATTATCCTTTTTGATGCATCCGGTAACCTTCTGGCTGACAGCCAGCGCCTGTCAGGTGCGGGAGGTATTGTGGAGGTGACTGAACTGGCCCCGCCGAAGAATATGCAGCCGTTACTGCAACGTATCGAAAATGATCTAACCAGTGGTCTTGATACTTTACCGGTACGCGTGAACCTTGAGCCATTTCCGGATTTTGATGTTGAGAGCATTCAATCCGTTCCTGATATGATAGACACCTTAAAAGGGGAAAGCTTTAGACAAGCCTGGAATAGCCAAAATGGTGATGTTTTGTTGTCCGTCACACGGCCGATCGCGCGCTTGAAACAGGTTTTAGGCGGCCTCATGCTGATCCGGACAGGAGACAGAATCGAACAAGCGGTCAATACCGTTCAGTTTAACGTGATTTTGGTTTTTCTGGCTACACTGGCCATTACAATCCTTTTGTCCCTTTACCTTTCGACCACCATTGCAACCCCTATCCGTCGTTTGTCAACGGCAGCGCAACGCATGCGCGACCTTCATCAATCACACACAGAAATTCCCGACCTGTCCAATCGTCGGGATGAAATCGGCGATCTGTCAATATCATTGCGTGAATTGACCGAAAACCTGCAAAGACGCCTGAAAGCCATTGAAAGTTTTGCAGCCGATGTTGCGCATGAACTGAAAAACCCATTGGCCTCTGTGCGCAGCGCGGTCGAAACCCTGCCCCGCGCACCCGATGCGGAAAGTCGCGCCATGCTGGAAAAAATCATCTTTGACGATCTTAGGCGGCTGGATCGATTGATCAGCGACATTTCGTCTGCTTCACGACTGGATTCGGAACTGAATTTCGACAATAAGTCTCTCGTTGATCTGCGCCCACTATTGTCATCATTGACCCGCAGCTATAATTTAAGGGCGGAAAACGGCACACATTTTACTTTGAATGATAAAATCCCTGATCAGAAACCTGCCACCGTTTGGGGGCATGACGGCCGCCTAACCCAAATTATCAGCAATGTCCTTGATAATGCCCTGACGTTTGCAGACCGTGGCACAACGGTGCGTATTATCCTTTCTTCTTCTGCCGATATCCTGTCGGTTGCGATTGAGAACAAGGGGCCATGTATTGCCGAAAACAAGCTTGAGGCAATCTTTAACCGCTTTTACTCAGAACGGCCCAAGGATCATGGCGGTGAAACCCACTCCGGGCTGGGGCTTAGCATTTCGCGTCAGATTGCCCATGCCCACGGGGGTGATATTCGCGCAGAAAACATCCTGGATGATGGCAACCTGACGACAGGTGTACG
>CAXGXG010000351.1:0-2038 GCA_964013525.1 uncultured Alphaproteobacteria bacterium
AAGAGGATAATGACAATGCCTAAACTGACATTCATTGAAAAAGACGGTAACCATCTGGAAGTGGATGCGCCCAAAGGCTTGTCTGTAATGGAAGTCTCGCACAAACATGGTGTTGACATTGAAGGCGCCTGCGGCGGTTGCCTGTCATGCGCCACTTGCCATGTGATCGTAAAGCCCGATTGGTTTGAAAAGGTCGGACTTCCATCTGAAGATGAGGAAGACATGCTGGATCTCGCTTATGAATTGAGCGAGACGTCCCGTCTGGGTTGCCAAATCCTGATGACCGATGAGCTGGACGGCCTGACAGTGGCACTGCCCGGCGCGCCGCGCGACTGGGATTAAGGCCTTGTGTTTATTGTGGTTTAATGGACCTTGTTTTTGAAGTACAAGTTACATCCACAGGGTAAATTCTGCTTAACGACAGATTCTCACCCCGATGTGTCATTGTATTATTATAAATTGTCTCACCCGTTGTATCATCAACACATTGCGTTGTTGTCATATGGGTTTTCGGCGCATCTGTTAAAAGAGCATTGGCACCAAGCGCCAAACCCGCACCACCGATGGCGGTTAGGAATGCGTGTTTTAGATTGAAATCTTTTATCTTTTTCATGTATTTATCCCCTTTTAAACTGAACTTCGTTACACACCAAACTCTATAGCGCCTATGCATTTTTAAGCCTATTCAATTTACCAACTCAGCATATCTTATCATGTTGTTATGGAAAATACTAGCCCATTCCCCACTCGTTTTTGGACACCACCTCCCTTATGTCAAAAGCTTGACGTTGCACGCAGAAACACGTATAACACCCGCATGAGAAATTCACTTGGGTTTGATAAAGCGCCCTCCGAGACGCGCGTTGTTGTTGCCATGTCAGGTGGCGTTGATTCCTCCGTTGTAGCCGCCCTCTTGCACGAGGAAGGCTATGATGTCATCGGCGTTACGCTTCAGCTGTATGATCATGGCGCAGCCTTGGCCAAAAAAGGCGCATGTTGTGCCGGTCAGGACATTTACGATGCCAAACGCGTTGCCGATAAACTGGGTTTTCAACACTATGTTTTGAATTACGAAAATAACTTTAAAGACAGTGTCATGGATGATTTCGCTGACAGTTATTTGCGTGGTGAAACCCCTATTCCCTGCGTACGCTGCAATCAGACTGTAAAATTCAAAGACCTGCTGAAGATGGCACGTGACCTGAATGCAGATTGTATGGCGACCGGCCATTATATCAAACGCGTCGAAGGCCAGAATGGAATTGAACTGCACCGCGCCAACGATACGGGCAAAGACCAAAGCTACTTCCTATTTGCAACAACCCAAGAACAGCTTGATTTCTTACGCTTTCCGTTGGGAGATGTCACCAGCAAAGACGAGGTTACGCGTAAACATGCCGAGCGTTTGGAACTGTGCGTGATGAACAAACCCGACAGCCAAGACATTTGTTTTGTGCCCAACGGCAAATATGCCGATGTGGTTGAAAAATTGCGCCCCGGCGCTGCCAAGCCTGGAAAAATCGTCCATATAGATGGACGGGAGGTTGGAGAGCATAAGGGCATTATTCATTACACTATCGGCCAACGACGTGGACTAGGCATAGGTGGCGGCGTGACGGAAAATAATGCCCCCCTTTATGTTGTCGGTGTTGATGCAAATCAGAACCTTGTCCGTGTAGGTCCATATGGGGCCCTGGCTCGTGATACCGTCCATATTGAAGATGCCAATTGGCTGGTGGATATCCCACCCCAGGGGCTAGACGTTCATGTAAAAATT
Source organism: uncultured Alphaproteobacteria bacterium (assembly GCA_964013525.1). GTDB lineage: Bacteria > Pseudomonadota > Alphaproteobacteria > Micavibrionales > CSBR16-224 > CATLPD01. The sequence continues at coordinate 1,778 of CAXGXG010000351.1, forward strand.
CGATCCAATCAAACCCCCAACCCGGCCAAACTGATCCGCGGCAATGATGGAAAATTCTTTGTTCGGCTTAATCAGCCGCAATTTGGAATCTCCGCAGGTCAGGCATTGGTATGTTATGATGGCGACCGCGTCATTGGCGGGGGGTGGATTACCCACGCAGACCATTCTGAAATGGCTGCATAACGTTTTATTTCGACCTAACCTCTCAAGAAAGCTCTTTATAAAAATGCGTATAATTTCTGTTTTGTTCCTGACCCTATT
>CAXGXG010000352.1:0-2003 GCA_964013525.1 uncultured Alphaproteobacteria bacterium
AATCGATCGGGGGCATCAATAAATTTACCGCAAGGCTTTCCGTTTTAAATGACATACAGATATCGGCTTTAGGATTAATCCCCCGTTTTGAAGATATTTTCCCATCTTGAAACGTAAAACATCTTCCCACCGTATCATCCCACGTCTTTATCTGGGCTGACATATTCTTTTCCCGCAACCTTTCAGCGAATGCGGGATAGCGCCAGGCGGTATATTTTAAAAGGATGTGCAGCCCTAAAAGTATCCAGGACAAACGCATTTTACGCTCCTATTTTTCATTATGTTGAAATCAAGTCGTTATGATTTATCGTAAATGTTTTATTCCTAAAGTTTATGAACGGAGCCAAGCCGTTCCCCAAAGATTTAATGTTCGTTCTTCATGGGGCCACTCGCGCGGTTCCTGATCCCACGTCATCATTTCAATCTCGGCGGAGATCTCAACTTTATTACCATCCGGGTCTTCAACAAAAATAAAAAGATTATTTCCGGCACCATGACGACCAGCACCCCATACTATAGGGATACGCCGGTCAGAAAAATGATCACCCCAGTCACGGATATCGTTCCAGCATTTACTTTCAAAACAAAAATGATCAAGACGGGCCTCGGGAGCCCGAAACAATCCAAGGCTGTGATGTTCAGGATCAGACCGCATAAAGCAAGCAGTGGGGTCTCTTTCAGTGTCTAGGACTGTATCTGACTTTCGAAAACCTATCGTATCCGTAAAGAAAGACACCTGCTTCGTTAATTGGGTTGTTGCAAATACAATATGCTGGAGCCGACCAGGCAACTCATCTTTTCCAGACATATCGTCACCTAACAAACCAAAGGCAAATACATTCCCATCAAAATCAGTTACCGAAACGGTATCATCAGCAAAAAACGGTGTCTTAAATTTTTGAATTTCATATCCTGAAGCTTTTATAGCCTGAGAAACATCAACAAGCTGTCTTTGATCAGCCACAGCGTATGATGAAAACGCAACCTGTGACTTCTTTCCAGGCAAAATCAAAAGGTTCCTCTCTCCCCCACCTAAAATGTAACCATCACCGAAATTTTTCTTATCATAACCCATCGCCTTTACATACCAGTCCGCTAACTCACCCGGCTGTTCGCTGGTAAGCGCAAAGTGGTGTAGTCGTGCAGGCCATATTTTTTTATTTTCAGCCAATACTCGTCCATCCTTTATTATGTTTATCAGGGCTTGAATTAAGCCTTAATAACTACCTGTCCATAAATTGAAGTGAACAATTCCAAAATCACATCATACTTCAGGGTGTATCCTGTGTTTTTTAAGAAATTCAATCATAAAGCGGTCAAAAAGCCAGGGTTGTTCTAGCTGGCAGGCATGCCCGGCGCCAGGTAAGGTTTTCAACTCACAATTAGGAATACGCTCCTGCAAATCAAAGGCCCTTTGGTGAGAATTATCCTCGCTTCCTGTTAAAATAATTGTAGGACATGTTATCCCCGTGTGGTGTTCTTCAGTCTCCTCGGCCATCATGGCTTCAAATTGATGGATAATTGTTTGAGCATCCGCCGTATTATTTCGTTCGGCAAAGAGGTCGGCAAAATAATGTGCCATAGGTGTCGTACGAAAGGCGGCACTCATATCCTGAAATGAATACTCCCAGCGATAATTTACGCCCTTGGTTTCATATTGTTTGATGCGGCCTGGTGCAAAGGGCTTTCCTGGATTGTAGCCGGTTCCCGATAAAATTAGGGCAGCTGTTTTGTCAGGTCTTCGGTGATACATATAAGGGGCAATTGCGGAGCCGACCGAACAACCGACCAAAATCGTTTTTTCACCTTCACCCACAGCTTCATCGACTGCTTCCCAGCACCCCTCCGCCATATCTTCCATCCTAAGCCCTTTATCTGCTTTAGGGGAACGACCATAACCTGGTATATCGATAGCAACACAACGATACCAAGTGGAAAAATGCGCCATCTGGTAAAGCCAACAGGATTGATCCAAGGGATTGGGGTGCACAAATGCAATTACT
>CAXGXG010000353.1:0-2001 GCA_964013525.1 uncultured Alphaproteobacteria bacterium
CTACCAATTCCGCCACGGCCGCATAATGATTTTGAGGTCCCTTGTGATATATCAATCTTTTCGTAGGTGTGCAAGTCATCGTTGTATAAATATTTGCCTTTATTTGCGATATTCGCGTGTCATAACTAAAAAACATTCCATAACCCTAATATATTATTTCAAATTTAAGGGGTTATGTCGGAATTATCTTGGCAAGCCTATGAATTTTAACTATTTTGACCGGGCTTACACAAACATGGGGGAAACATATGTTTCAAATTAAAGGTGATGTCGAACAACATCCGTTTGGGGTTGAAGCTGCAGAAACATTTGAGTGGAAGATAGAGAAGAGGCCCGTTCCGTATGAGCGGGCTTTGGCATTTATGGAGTCTCGTGCGCGCGCAATTCGCGAGCGTAATTTTGCAGAAAAAGTTTGGTTATTAGAGCACCCGCCTGTCTACACAGCCGGAACGAGTGCCAATCCAAAAGACCTGATTGAAGACCGCTTTCCGGTGCACCATACCGGACGCGGCGGACAATACACGTATCATGGTCCCGGTCAGCGTATTGCGTACCTGATGCTGGATCTGCAAAAACGCGAGGCCGCAGACCTGCGCAAATACGTATTCAACTTGGAGCAATGGATTATCGATACGTTGGATGAATTCAATGTAAAGGGCGAACGCCGTGATGGTCGCGTTGGCATCTGGGTTGATATGGAACGTTACGGTCAGCCCAAAGGCCGCGAAGCCAAAATTGCTGCGATCGGTGTACGGGTTCAGAAATGGGTCACGCTGCATGGTATGGCGCTGAATTTAAATCCGAACCTTGATCATTACAAAGGGATTGTCCCTTGTGGGATTCAGGAACATGGGGTTACATCGCTTGCGGATCTGGAAAAGAACCTGTCGATGGCCGAATTGGATGAAGCGCTACAAAAACACTTTGTCCGCATTTTTGGAATAAAATAAGCGCAATTCCTAGAATTTTCTTGTGAATCGGTGCGTGTTATGTTTATAATTGTCTAAGCCAACCTATGAAAACAGGCATGAATGTGACCGCACTGATCACCGCAGATACAATAATGGACGAGACGCGCAAAGCTGCGTCCAAGATGCCTGATCTGACCCTGCCGTCTTTGTCATCTTTCTTTAACGAGAAAAGCAACCGTGTTTCATTGGTCGTCGATTTTCAAAAAGCCCAACGCAAAAAAAGCGGTGGGCTTTCGTCTTTGTCACAGAAATTTACAGCTGTCGCCAACCGCGCATTGCATAATGTGCCGGATGGGTTTGAGCTGAAACCTCTGGTCTATACACGCGTATCGACCAAGCAAAACAAAGTCGTTTACGAAGAATTCCGCCGCAAGGTACGTCCGCGCTTTTATCAATATTTGGCACAAACACAAAAACGTGAATTGCGCGCCATGGGCATCTGCGAATATGGCATCCGCCGCATGGCCAAGGGGCAGCACCCGCGCAACCGCGATGGCCGCGATTATGCCGTCAGCATCGATCACATCATTGAGCGTTCAGGTGCAGGGCAGATGAGCTACGAAAAAGCGCAAGACCCGCTGATGAATGAAACCTATAAGAAGGGCCAGACAACGCCTGAAATCTTTAAGGTTAACCATTTTTCAAATCTGATCTTGCTGCCGGATCATATCCACTTTGACCGTAAAAACGTCATTAACGAGATTCAACAGCTTCAAAAAAATGTACGCCCCGGCGAATCAATCTGGGCGCTGATGATGATTCCCAAGCGCACGAAGCAAAACGGGCTGTTCGCTTATTTCAACCTGCGTGCTGTGAACGACAATAATAAGCGCGCCGTTCCGCAGGGCATGCGCCTCAAAAAAATGGCTGCGGGGCCCAAATAACCGTTTTCTTTTTTTCATAACTGTGCTATAAAGATGCAAATCTATTTTTGCAGTTTTACTAAAGGGGTCGTGTTCCATGACAAAAATTGTTCAGCCATTATTTGAAACCACTTCCAATCTAGATATTGACGTGCTTTGTGCGCGTT
>CAXGXG010000354.1:0-2000 GCA_964013525.1 uncultured Alphaproteobacteria bacterium
GCCCAACTTATCGGTGACTGGCGTGTTCATTTCCACAATATTGAGGAAACCGAAGGACAGGATGCAATGGGCAGGCCCAAGCATTGGCATATTCACCATATTGTCATTGAAAAGCCTTTCCCGTAAACTGATCAGGCAATCAAAAAAACAAAACCAAAGGGGAGTCTATTATGTTGGACCTTAAAGAGTATGGGATTACGGCTGAGCGCGGGTATCTAACCCCGCATGATATGGATACGGTTAAATTGCCGGCCGTGTTTGACCCGATTGTTAAGGCCGGACAGCGCCTATCTGATTATATGACGAGTGGCCGGGTTCGCTTTTTTCTGGACCAATTGCCTGAAATTGATATGCAAGCTGCGCTGGAGGGGCTGGATGATGCCCAGTTGCGCATGCTGATGGTGCATTATTCATTTATTATGCAGGCCTATATGTGGGGACAGGATGATGTTGTCGATACACTGCCACGCAATATCGCCGTTCCGTTCAGTATCCTTTCCGACCGCATGGGGTTGTTTCCGCTACTGCCGTATTCCGGCTATACACTTGATAACTGGGCCAAACTGGATAAAACTGGAGATGTGACGTTGGATAATATCTACGTCATTCAAAACTTCTATGACGGGGTCGACGAAAACTGGTTTATCCTGGTTCATGTTGAGATTGAGGCCAAGGCCGGTCCGGCGCTGGCCGCTATTCCTGTCCTGATCGATGCTTTAAAGGCAGATGATGTCGCGCAGGTCAAAGAACAGCTGAAAACCATCAGATCGGCCTGGCAAAAGATCAATCCGGTCTTTGACCGCATGCCCGAGCGCTGTGACCCGCATACCTATTATTTACGTGTGCGCCCTTACATTCACGGGTTTAAAGGTAACCCCGCACTGCCAAAGGGCTTGAAATACGAAGGTGTTGATAAATACGAAGGCAAACATCAGGAGTTTCGCGGTCAGACAGGTTCACAAAGTTCAATCGTACCGACGATGGATGCCTTGTTCCAAATTGAACACGAAAATGACCCTATGCGTGAATATCTGGATGAGCTGCATTTTTACCGTCCGCCAAAACACCGCAAATTTATTGAAGATGTACGTGAGCACTCAACACTGCGTTCATATGTGCAGGACAAGAGTGATAACGAGCTGATACAGCTTTATAATGACTGTATTGAACATATTCAGGCCTTCCGTACGCGGCACCTGGAATATGCGGCCAGCTATATTAACAAGCAGGCGCGCTCGGCCGAGGGTAACCCGACGGATGTCGGGACGGGCGGCACGCCGTTTATGAAATACCTGAAAAAACACCGTGATGAAAGCCGCCGGCATTTATTACCATTGGCGTCCTAAGTCACTAAAATAGGCCAGAACAGAAAAAATGCCGTTTTGCAAACATTTGCAGAACGGCATTTTTTAGTCGGGGTAGACTATTTTTTCAGGTCTGGAGGGTAGGACAAACCTGAATGTTTTCATGTGTTTTCATCATATTTGACCCTACGTACGCAAAAGGGGCTGCCTATGTTCCATAAAAAAATGCGTTAATGTGAAAATAATAGCGCGGTATCATAGTACCATTGCACCAATTCACTGTTTTCTAACGTTTTTTTTAAATAATGCTTGACCATTTGGTTCAAAAACGTGTAAATGATCATGGAAATAAGAATCACCCGCAGTGGGTGCCGATAACAACAGAGGATATAACAATGAAAACCTTCTCTTTAAAACCGGCGGATGTCGAAAAGAAATGGTTTGTAATTGACGCGGAAGGCGTTGTTCTGGGCCGTTTGGCAAGCCAGATCGCACTGCGCCTGCGTGGAAAGCACAAGCCTGAATTTACACCACACGTTGATTGTGGCGATAACATCATCGTTATCAATGCTGAAAAAGTAAAAATCACAGGTAAAAAACGTGATCAGGACGTTTTCTACTGGCATACAGGTTACCCAGGCGGTATTAAACAGCGCACAAAAGGTGAAATCCTGCGCGGTGAACACCCAGAGCGTG
>CAXGXG010000355.1:0-1994 GCA_964013525.1 uncultured Alphaproteobacteria bacterium
CAGCGCGTTGTTCAACAGATGAAATGTCGCGGGATTGGCTGTCCATAGCATTATAGGTAATTATAGGCACGCCGATCACTGCCAATACGGCACATGCGGCAACCGCGCCTGATAGTCCTGAAAGTCTGAATTTATTCTTCATCATAAATCTCCATAGGTTGTTGGTTATACCTATAGGACGATCCGTTTTGCCGGATCCTTGGAAATTTTTTTGATTTTCTTCTTCAAACGCTTTCATCGCCAGACGGGCTGCGTCCGTGCGGGCTTGTTCATTGGGCGCGGGGGCATCGATTTCGTTTAGCAACTTTTTTATTTTATCGTCATCCATGATGCGCCTCCTTTCCTGTGTCATTGAAATATTTACGCACCTCGTGCAGGCGCCAGCTCACCGTGTTCTCGCTGATATCCAAAACCTCTGCAGCCTCTTTGTGGGTCAGACCCTGCCAGTGGACCAAAATAACGGCATCGCGCAGCTTCTCCGGCAATTTTGAGATCATCTGCAAGGCCTCGCGCTGTTGGGCCTGGCTTTCCGGGTTGTCTTTGCCTGCAATGCCGATCGCATCCTCATACAAATCAACCTCGCGCATTTGGGTGCGGCCTTTTTTCTTCAGATAATCTTTGGCCGTATTGATCACCATACGATAAAGCCACGTGGTAAAGGCGGAATCAAAACGGAAACCACCCAGGCTGCGCCCCAGTTTGATAGAGGCATTTTGTGCAATATCCTCGGCATCTTCGCGCACACCCACATATTTATAGGCCATTTTGTAGACAGTCACATAATGCCGATCAACCAGCTGCGAAAACGCATGGCCATTTCCGGCCACAGCTTCACGTATCAATTGTTCATCGGTCATTTCATCCTTCATCACAGGCCTATTTTCAGATAAGACGAACCAAAGCACAAGATCCTTTGAAAGTTTTTAGGTTCACATGAAATACCCGCCACATTTATTCCTTCATAGGGTGATGTCAGACTAACGCAAACTTTTCTCCGTTAGCCAAATACGTCAAATCTTATGCAATAAGAAGCTCGTCCCAGACATTGACGGATGTCTGTCTTAAATCTTTAAAATGTGGTCTTTTTTCGATGTGCCTCTGATGATAAAAATGGTTCTGAAATACGGACTGGATTGCTGTGAATTTTTGTAAAGATCGGGCCAGTCTGAACTTGTTCATCATCTTCTCGCGCCGACGAAAATGAAGGTGTGAATTTTCAATTTGATTGTTTTTATATTGCTGTGTTTCGTGAATATCGACCATGTTTAAATCACGCATTCCGGCGCGGTATGATTTCAATTTATCGGTGACTATTTGTTTCGGTTTGCCGTAGCTTCGCACCAGTTTTCGCAACACTTTTTTAGCGGCTTTTTTGTCTCGGCGTTTTGTGGCGAAACAGTCCAAAACCGTTCCCTCATCGTCGATTGCGCACCATAGGTAATAAAGCTCGCCATTGATTTTGACGAAAACCTCGTCGATATGCCAGCGCCAATTTGATGGTGAATGCGCACGCTTTTTCTTAAGCTCTTTCATGATGGCGGGGCCAAGTTTTGTCCACCAATAGCGAATGGTTTCATGCGTAATATCAATGCCGCGATGATGCAAAATATCTTCAACCTGACGAAGGCTAAGTGGGTATCGAACATATAGCATGATGGCCAGTTTTATGATTTCGGGACTGGATTTATAGTATTTAAAGGGATTGGATTTTGTCATGGTTTAATGATAGCAAAAATGATCATTTTCTGTCCAATATTGGCTTGCTTGAATAAGGTTTAAATGGTCTTCTGGTGACGGGTTAAATTTTAGGGTCAGAATCAGGAAAAATGAGATTTCTGGGAAAATCAGAAAAAAGCCGTTTTAGTCTGACATCACCACAGCAGCTCATACGTTAGAAGCACGATTATGAAGAGCTTTGGTTCCCTGATACGCCAAATCTAATTCCCTGTTAATTCCCTATCATTTTACCTCTATTCACGTTAAATGGCCTCATA
>CAXGXG010000356.1:0-1977 GCA_964013525.1 uncultured Alphaproteobacteria bacterium
TTCAATTTTGGCAATCACTTTCTTTTTCGCGGCTTCGATATCCATGCCGTTTAAAAAATCGGAATTGATGATATGGCCGCCGTCGGTATAGGCTTCATTAGTGATTTCAATGTCATCCTGACCATCGGGCGCCACGACAGGGCGGACCGGCAGGTCATATTTGCGGGCAAAATCCAAATCGCGCTGATCATGGGCCGGGCAGGCAAAAATCGCACCCGTTCCGTAATCCATCAGGACGAAATTGGCGATATAAACCGGAAGCTCCAAACCCTCAACAAAAGGATGGCGCGCGTGATATCCGGTAAAGAACCCTTTCTTTTCGGCCTTTTCCAAATCCGCTTCGCTGGTGCCACCGGCGTGGCATTCCTTGATAAAAGCGGCAGCATCCGCATTATCCGCAGCGATTGTCTGTGCCAGCGGATGGTCGGCCGAAATTCCGATGAACGAAGCACCGAACAGCGTGTCGGGGCGTGTGGTATAAACCTCAATCTCCTCACCGTCTTTTTCGATGATGGGAAAGCGCATGTTCAGACCCTTGGACTTGCCGATCCAGTTTTCCTGCATCAGGCGCACCTTGTCAGGCCAGTTGTCGAGCGATTTTAAGCCTTGCAACAAATCATCGGCAAAATCGGTAATCTTTAAAAACCATTGATTCAGTTTGCGGCGCTCAACCGGCGCGCCTGAGCGCCAACCCTTGCCATCAACCACCTGTTCATTGGCCAGAACCGTGTTTTCAACCGGATCCCAGTTGACCATGCTTTCCTTTTGATAGGCGAGGCCGGCATCCAGAAAATCCAGAAACATCTTTTGTTCATGGCGATAATATTGCGGGTGGCAGGTCGCGATCTCGCGACTCCAATCCAGGGCCAGACCCATGGAATCCAGCTGTTCTTTCATGGCATCTATATTTTTATAGGTCCAGTCCGCAGGATGGACGCCACGCTCCAATGCGGCATTTTCAGCCGGCAGGCCGAACGCGTCCCATCCCATCGGATGCAAAACATTATATCCCAACGCCCGTTTGAAACGCGCCACAACATCCGAAAGTGAATAATTGCGAACGTGGCCCATATGCAACCGCCCTGATGGATAGGGGAACATGGCCAGGACATAGTATTTTTCGCGGTCTGAATCTTCATCCACCTGAAAAACATTCTGATCGGCCCAGATTTTTTGCCACTTTTGTTCGGTTTCTTTGATGTTATAGCGTTCTGACATGGGTGCGGACCTTAAATTTGATGATGTTATTGATCTGTTGCCTTTATTTTTAGCCTAGAACCGCGAAAATGAAAACCATAAATGGCAGAGACGTTCTTGACATAACATCGATTCCAGTGCCATAATCCGGGTCATTTCAACCGAGACGAATAAGAGGATATGCTATGACACACGCAATCAAATCCCTGACCGGCGCGGCCGCCGCCGCTGCTTTGGCGCTTACTGCAACACCTGCGATGGCGATCGACCCGTCAGCCCGCGACGTATATGAGGGCAACTTGCTGTATAACGGGCAGGGGAAAAACATTGTCGATCTGCGCGAAAATATCCGCGCTTTTAACGATGTGGCATATATTTATACAGCGATGGAGGTTAAACAGCCTGCTGAAAACCTGTATCTGTGTAAACGTGTGGACAAAACCCTGACCCTGACATTTGGCAAAAAGGCCCAGTCGGAAATCAATATCCCCGTTATGACCATGGAAATTTTTGAAGATCAGATTAACGCTGTGGGTAAGGGTTTAATTGATTTGGCGGATTGCACACCCTTGGTTGATGATAAGTTCGCCCGTCAGCTGCGCGAAGACATTGCCAAATTTAACGATACATCGTTTCGTACAGGCGCACGCGATCTGGCAGACCAATGGCGCAAAATGCCCAAGGCCAACCGCAGCCCTGTTAAGGTCACTTACGCCTTTATCTAAGACAGGCTTTTAAACCTATCAATAGAAAACGGGCCGTATTTTTGTGATGCGGCCC
>CAXGXG010000357.1:0-1964 GCA_964013525.1 uncultured Alphaproteobacteria bacterium
AATGAACAATTTGGCGTTAAACCTTGCACATCAGGGCTACTTTGATGAGAGTTTGAATCTGTTAAGCCAAGCGTTGGTGATCGAACCTGACAGCGAGAAAATCGCTGCCAACATTGATTTTGTCCGCGGACTTCAGGCGTCGGTCAATGCCAACCGGTATATCCCGACGAAGCCCTAACAAGCCTTTATCAGTTATTGAAAAAGCCCCGCTCTATGCCGGGCTTTTCTTTTTTGTCGGTATTTTTTTTATTACTGCAAAAATGCAGGCCCCAAAATTGTAACGAACAAGGCGGGCAGGAAAAATAAGATCATGGGAACAGTCAGTTTAGGCGGCAATGACGCGGCTTTCCTTTCGGCTTCAGCCATACGGGCGTCACGCTGTTCATCTGCCAGAACGCGCATGGCTTTACTCACGGATGTTCCGTATTGTTCCGCCTGAAGCATCGCCGTTGCAAAAGAACGGGCCGCACCGCTGCCCGCCCGGGTTGCAAAACCCATAAACGCTTTTTTACGGTCATTCAACATCCCCAGCTCCGCGCTCAAAAGCCCAAGCTCCTCCGCCAGAACTTCGGAATGCTCGGCCACGTTGTCGGCAATCTTGTTAATTGCCCCTTCAATACCAATACCACCCTGAACACAAATCAACATCATGTCGAGGGAATCGGGAAAGGATAAAGCAATTTCCTGTTGGCGCTTATCCGCAGTGTTTTTGATCAAAATGCGCGGCAAAAAGAAGCCAAACAGGGCAACGAGCCCAATAATCGTAAGAACCGCGCCCTGTGACAGGTCAGCGTCTGCGCCCGAAATAAACATCATCGCCAATAATACAAAAATAACCGGCATGACAATCCTGGCAATCAGATAATAAAGTGGAGCTTTGGGGTTTCGGATGCCTGCCGCCAAAAGCATATTACGTGCCTTGATACTGGCGTTACCTGCAAGCTTTTGCAGGCGATACATGGCCGCCAAGGATTGGGTTGCAGATTCAGGCTTGGGTTTGGTTCCGCGGTTCTCAACCTCTTCACGTGTTTGCTGGAAAAGGTCGCGGCGCTTCTTTTCAATAACAGACCGGTAGCGTTCTTTCTTTTCACTGCGTTGAAGCAAGGGAAGCGCGATCACCACAACGGTTGCCGCCGCAAGGATTGCGCTGAACAGTGTGATCCAGGTATCTGATTCAATGCCAAACATCGTTTAAGCTTCCCCGTTGATTTAAATTTTAAAGTTAATCATTTGGCGCATCACCAAGACACCGATAAACATCCATATCCCCGCACCCGTCGCCAGCATTTTGCCGGTCTGGGTCGTAAACAGCAGCATGATGTATTCCTCATTCACCATGTAAAGTCCGAACGCAACGAGTAAGGGCAGCGCACCGATAATCGCCGCAGAGGCTTTGGCCTCGGACGACAGGGCTTTGACCTTTCGCTTCAGACGAAAACGTGCGCGAATGACCGCGGCCAGGTTGGCAAGGACTTCACTTAGGCTACTACCTGTTTCGGATTGAATCTGAATGGCGGTTGCAAACATTTTTACTTCGGTCAGCGGCATGCGCTTGGCGCATCGCTCCGCCGCCTCCCCCATAGGAATACCGATTTTTTGATCATCGTAAATGTGACGCATTTCGTCACCAATCGGCCCTTCATATTCACGCGCGACCATGGCAATCGCCTCTGATACAGGCATACCGGCCTGCAACAGCCGGATCATCGCTTCAAGAGCATCTGAAAACCCTTCCAAAAATTCTTTTTGTCGGCGCGCGGCTTTCCACTTTAAAAAGAAGCGCGGAAGGCCCAAAAAGCCAACAAATGTAAATAAAACCTTTGCCACCACAGGAATCCCCGTGTTGGCAATCAGTAAGAAGAAAAAGAAGCCGAAAATGGCCGATCCAATCCAGAATTTTTTGACCTGCCCTTCAAACCCGGCCTGCTGCCACAGTTCTTTCGTGGTCGGCTTTTTGCCTTTTT
>CAXGXG010000358.1:0-1958 GCA_964013525.1 uncultured Alphaproteobacteria bacterium
ATGATGGCACGGGTTATACCCGGCAACGAAGGTGGAGACTTCTCCAGCCAACACAGCCTTTTCCTTTTAACTGGTTTTGTCGGCGGTGCACTGGCATTGCAGTTTGTCGCCCTCAGCGGTTATGTATCCGGGTTCGGGGCGTCGGCAGTTATTCTGTGTTGCGTGCTCGCATTCCATCTTAGGCCGAAACGCGAGTACGTAAGCCAATGAACCACAGGGAGCTGATCGCACCGGTCAAAACTGCGGTCATTTGGGGGGCGGCGCTTCAGGCGTTCGGTGCGACGGTAGGTGTTATTCCGTTCATTGCCGTCGCTGAACTCGGGAAACAAATCCTCTCAGATCATGCCTCAGCCTATCAGACATGGCTTATCATTGCGGTTTCTGCCGCTAGCCTGATTTTGCGATTTGTTCTTCAATCAGCAGCTGCATCTGTTGCGCACCATGCAGACATCGAACTGCAATTCACTTTGCGTAAAAGACTGGCAGAGCATTTCGGCGCGTTGCCTATAGGTTGGTTTGCAAAAAATAACCATGCCAATGTGCAACAGATAATCCAATCCGATGTCGCGGCAATGCATCATTTTGTGGGCCATGGGTATAACAATATCGTTGCGGCATTGGTGACGCCGATTGTTGCAATCAGTTATTTGATTTGGTCGGATTGGCACACGGCGGTCATTGCTTGTATCCCCGCGATCCTTGGGATCGGTCTATATGTCGTGCAATTCCAAGGGTACCAGGAAAAAATATCGAAATTCTCATCGTCATTAAACGATATTGAAGCCGCCGTGGGCGAGTTTACGCAAGGGATTTCGACAATCAAAGTGTATGCCCAGGGCCAGCAGGCCGACCGCCGGCTCGGGTTTGCCGCGGCACAATTCATCCGTTCTTTCCGTGAATGGATTGACGGTATGAAAACCATTTCGGCCGTCACCGAGATCATTCTGTCACCAATGATCGCATTCGGAATTGCGTTGACGACCGGGATGTTTCTTTATGGCCAGTCAGGTTTTTACCAGTCGCTGCCATTGCTTGTACTGGCTCCGGCGCTCACCGCCCCCTTTATGGTTTTGGCCTTTTCAAAGGCCGACATGCAGATTGCATCAGAATCTCTAGCACGGATTTCTGAATTGCTCGAAACCCCTGTCCAGACCGCGGGATCAGTGCCTTCAACCCCCGTAGGCCATCGGATTGTCTTTGATAAAGTCAGCTTCGGATATTCGGATGACACGCCCCTCTTGCAGGACATCGACCTTGTTCTCGAGCCCGGAAGTTTCACAGCCGTGGTTGGTCCATCTGGCGTTGGCAAAAGCACCCTGGCGGAACTGCTGCTGCGGTTCTGGGAGCCGTGCAATGGGCACATCACCCTTGGTGGGGTGCCACTGGATGACGTATCTGACCAGATGCTGCATTCGAAGGTTGGTTTCGTGTTTCAAGACGTGCAACTGATCCGCGCAAGCATTGCCGACAATATTGCGCTGGCTGATCCAGGGGCGAGCCAAGAGGCGATACGTGCAGCAGCGCAGGCCGCACGCATAGACGAACGCGTGCAAACGATGCCGCGCGGGTATCAGTCTGTCATTGGCCAAGACGTGCAGCTTTCAGGCGGCGAAGCGCAGCGCATTAGCATTGCCCGCACGTTCTTGAAAGACGCGCCGGTTCTGGTGCTTGACGAAGCAACCGCATTTATTGATCCAAATACCGAAAAAGACATGCAATTGGCGTTGCTGGACCTCAACCAAAACAGAACAGTTTTGATGATTGCGCATCAGCTTGAGAGCGTCGTCAAAGCCGACCAAATTTGTGTGTTGCAGCGCGGGCGCATCGTAGAGCGCGGAAATCACACAGAATTGCAAGCTCAGAATGGTCTCTATCGCAAAATGTGGGATGCCTATTACGGAGATGCGCTCAGATGATTTCCGCATTGAAAACTGTCGTGACAGGTGACGGTCAGCGGG
>CAXGXG010000359.1:0-1945 GCA_964013525.1 uncultured Alphaproteobacteria bacterium
AATTTTGAAACGCCTGCCCTTTTAACGCGCAGCTTATATCAATAGATCAGGATGATTTGGTCAGGCCTGCGGTTTTGCGTACCTTAATATTGACCAGCTCAACCAATGTTGAGAATGCCATCGCAAAGTAGATGTAGCCACGCGGGATATGGTGATCAAACGCCTCGGCCGCCATCAAAACACCGACCAGCATGACAAAGCTGAGTGCCAGGATTTTAAGGCTAGGGTGGCGTTCAATGATACCGATAATCGGTTTCGACAGCCACAACATGACACCAATACTGACAACGATCGCAGTCGCAATGACCCACAGAACCTCGGTCAGGCCGATGGCTGTTAACAGCGAATCCATGGAAAAGACCATGTCAACAAACAGGATTTGAACAATCGCGGCCTTCATCGTCGTTGGCTTTTTGGCGGTTTCTGCGTGCCCTTCTTCGGGGTTCATCTCATCATGAATGTGACGGGTTGATTGAACGATCAGGAACAACCCACCGAACACCAAAAGAAGGTCTTTGGCTGAGATTTCATTTGAAAAAACATTAAATAGCGGCGTTGTCAGGGATATGATCCAGCCAATTCCCGCCAACAAAATCAGGCGCATAACCAGCGCTAGGGCAATCCCCAGAACGCGCGCTTTGTCACGGTATTTCTTTTCAATATTTTGAACGACAATTGCAATAAAAATGATATTGTCGATCCCAAGAATAATCTCAAGACCAGTCAGCATTACCAAGGTTGTCAAAAGTTCGAATGTCATTGCTTATAAGTGTCCCAGAATTAAGTTTTTAGCAAGCAGAATATCTAGTGTGCCGCGTCGATTTTCGGTGGCGCCTTGGCCCGGCCTTTTTTTATCGCCCCTTTATGACCCGACATACCGCCACGCTTTTTCAATTCGGCCATCGCCGCTTGCAGATCAACATCTGCCGCGCGCCCGAGTTCCATTTCAAATGTTGCGGGATGCTCGCCCGGCTCACGCTCAATCACTTGAACCTGCCGCGCGGCAAAATCAAAGATATATTTGATCGAGCTATTGTCATCGTGGATAATTTTACGTGCAATTTTGTGATCGGAAATTTTTTGCCAGCTTTCTTTTACGTCTGAGTTCGCAGAACCGGATTTGGCGAAGTTATCTGCAATATAGCTGTCCGCCACCCGCAATTCGCGGCGTTGATCCGGTTGCAAGGGGGCTTCGCTCTCAAACTTATACAGGCAAAGACTGTGAAAAATATCCGCATCATGGCGGGTCATATGATGAAACAACTTGCCACCGTCAAAATAGATGTCAGCCCCCAGTGCATTCATGAGGATAATGGTTTCGGCGTCCAACTCTTTATACGTACTCTCTAAACACATTTGCAGATCGCCACCGCATTCCATCAACACGTCTAGCATTTCCTTTTGATGTGGGTGGCGGCCTCTTGCAACGGCATTCATAACGTTTGGCAATTGGCGCTTTGCACCTTTATAAATTGCCTTCAGCTTTATGATGTTCGCCCCTTCAAAATTATTCATAAAGGCGGGAATATATTTCACCTCACTTTGGTGCACCATATCCCTTAATTTGGAAATTCTATCCCTATCCGTCTGCAAATTTGACACCAACAAGAGCTTGCTAAAAAACATGAGCGTTGTTTCGTGGTTTAAGAAATCTTTATCATGATAGGCACTCAGCGCATCAAATAACTGGTGATGCAGCATCTTGTCATAGGCCAGATATTCAGGATTAAAACCATCAGAAGCATTGCGGGCAATCAGCGCCGACATTGTCTGCTGTACCGCCAGCTTTTTGTTATAGGCCAAGTAATTTGCCGTATTTAAGTACGAAAATACAGGTAGCGGAAAACGATCGTTCCTTGCAAAGCCGTTTCGCATCTCCAGCAACTTTGCAACGCACCAAATGTGATCTTTTTTGATGCAACGCTTTAGCGCAGCAGTCAGGACT
>CAXGXG010000360.1:0-1940 GCA_964013525.1 uncultured Alphaproteobacteria bacterium
TAAAACGCGCATTGGATGGTTCCAAAACCCGCCTGATCGGGCCGAACTGCCCGGGCGTGATCACACCGGGCGAATGTAAAATCGGTATCATGCCGGGTCACATTCACCAGCGTGGTAAAATCGGTATCGTATCGCGTTCAGGAACCCTGACTTATGAAGCGGTTGCGCAAACAACGGCAAACGGTCTGGGCCAATCAACCTGTATCGGTATTGGTGGTGACCCAGTAAATGGCACCAACTTTATCGACAGCTTGGAAATGTTCCTTGATGATGATGAGACTGAGGGCATTCTGATGATCGGTGAAATCGGCGGAAGTGCCGAAGAAGAAGCCGCAGAATTTTACAAAGCGCACAAAAACAAAAAGCCGATTGCTGGCTTTATCGCAGGTGTAACGGCACCTCCGGGTCGCCGTATGGGCCATGCGGGTGCTGTGATCTCTGGCGGTAAAGGTGGTGCAGGTGATAAAATCGAGGCAATGAAAAGCGCCGGTTTTGTCGTCTCTGACTCGCCAGCCGGTCTGGGCGAAGCGATGAAGAAAGCTTTGGCTGCATAATGAAATAAAACCGGGTGTTGCGGCCTGCCTTCGATGGCTGTCCAAACTTCACCCGGTTTTCTATCTTTTTTTGATTTAAACAAGGTATATCCATGCTGACTCCCTGCCAAAAAATAGAGGGTGCAAAATACAAAGACCGCGATGGATCCGTTGTGGAGCCGGATAACGATGCGTCTTTCTTTAAACGGGAAGGCGCTTTTGCGGCTTTGGAATATGATGGCAAGGTCCTGATGTTTATGCCCGTAGATGGCGAAGGTTTGTGGGAATTGCCGGGCGGCGGTATTGATGAGGGCGAGACGACTGAACAGGGCGTTTTCCGCGAGACGATGGAAGAAACAGGTTTTGACCTGTCAAACATTACCCTTAAGCCTTTCTATCAGCACCGTGTTCACCTTTACCTGAAAAATGAACCTTGCTTTTGGAATTACGATCAGAACTATTTCCATTCAACCGATGCCGGTCTGAAAAAATACGTATTTGACGGGCAGCGCCCGTCACCCGAACAGGGCGGCGTTTTGGAATGGGTAGATGTGGCTGAATTGAAAACAATAAAAATAAAACATTCTGTTGTCCCTGCGGTTGCTGCGCTGGGCTATCTTTAAGAAAGAAAAGGATAACAACATGTCAACACGCGATGCACTGCAAAATCAGGCGTTTTTGTCTGCCGCTGATCCTGACTACCTATCAGATCTTTATTCACGGTATTTGGACAACCCTGAAAAGGTTGATCAAAGCTGGGCAGATTTCTTTAAAAACCTGGATGATGATTCCCGCAGCCTGTTGGACGATATAAAAGGCGCCAGTTGGACACCAACAGCGGCCAAAGTAAACGCTGTCATGTCCAGTGCCGCAAACAGCGGTATGGCTGATGCGCCGGATCAAAAGGCGCCCGTGAAAGATGGCAAAAGCGAGCAGGAATTTCGCCAGTCCACTATTGATGCGGTGCGCGCCCGTATGCTGATTCATGCCTACCGTGTTCGCGGACACATCAAGGCAGACCTGGACCCGCTGGGATTGATGCAGCACCGTTCGCACCCTGAGCTTGATCCTGAAACCTATGGTTTTTCTGGTGAAGATTGGGACCGCGAGATTTTCCTGAATGGTGTTATGGGTTTTGAAAAGGCCAGCCTGCGCGAATTGATGATGGCGTTGCAAGACACCTATTGTGGAACAATTGGTGTTGAATTTATGCACATTTCAGACCCTGCAAAACGCGACTGGGTGCGCGATCGCATCGAAGACAGCCGCAACCATACCGAATTCACCAGCGAAGGTAAGAAAGCCATTCTGTCACGGCTGACCGCGGCAGAAGGGTTCGAGAAATTTTTGCAGACAAAATATACAGGGACAAAACGTTTCGGCCTTGAAGGCGGCGAGTCACTGGTC
>CAXGXG010000361.1:0-1930 GCA_964013525.1 uncultured Alphaproteobacteria bacterium
ACAAGGTGTTTAATACAGCATCAGGCGGTATGGTTCAGTGGAAAGATTTCGGTTATATTACGCAAACTCGGAATTCCAGTCTGGATTTTAATAATCAGCTTTATTCCGGTGGCATGGCCGTTCAGGATGTCGGTTCCACCAAGGCTGATCTGGTCTTCCTGTTGCGTGATATTCCTGCACGACTGTGTTTTGAGATTAATCAAAGGGTTGGACTGCCCACGGTTGAGGCGGATACCCCTCTTGATAGCACACTATCAATTCTACACTACAAAGGCAGTTACGGTGCAGCAGCACTTGGCGGCGGTATTTCCGGCCAACCATACGGCTGTTTCCGGTCGGCTGACACACCCGCCTACTACTGGATGTATTACATCATCTTGGCCCGATAAACACCCTTGATATCCGACCGCTCTATATAGTAACCTGCGCACAACATTCAATCACGAACAGTTGGGATTAAAAGATGCGCACGTTTCTTATTCTATGTATGACCTTCATGCTTTCTCTGGCCTCGCCTGTGATGGCGCAAAATGATGCCTCGACCCAAGATGCGGCAGCACAAGATACTGCGGACACCCCGGTGGAGGAGGTACAGCAAATCTCGCAAGAGAGCCTGGAAAGCCTGATTGAAACCTTAGAAAGCGAAGAAACACGTCAGAGCTTTTTAGAAAACCTGCGTACGTTGGCCCAGTTGGATGATACGGCCGAGGCGGCCAGAAGCAATTTCACCTCTATTATTGAGCTTTTGGGTTTGGATATGCGCTTTGCAGACCTTCAGTCCCAATATGAAACGTTTTTGGAGCGCAATAATATCAGCTCCAGCCTGTTCGGGAACCTGACGGCCACATTGATCATTGTTCTGGTCGCCTTGATCTTTATGTATATAAATTACCGTCTATCGATCCGCATTCGTGATAAATTGATTTCATTAAAAAATCGCTATGACCTTTCGCATGAGCGCCTCCATACATATACGCGCGTTTTGCGCTATATCGGCTACCTTATCATTGTCCTGATCGCCGCACTGATGATTGCATCCAACTGGGGGCTTGATCCGCAGAATTCTGAAATTTTGGCTTTGATTAACTTCCAGACCATTTTCAGCATTATTCTGGTTGTGGTCATCGGCCTGATCGTTTGGGAATTTATAGATGGCGCCATTGAATATATGCAGGTTCATGCCCCGCTGGAAAAGCAGGCCCGCATGAATACTTTGGCACCAATTATTAGAAACATCGCCTTGGTCGTGTTTTTGGTGATCTTTACGATGATCCTCCTCTCAGAACTGGGGATCAACGTCGTCCCTCTTCTGGCTGGTGCCGGTATTTTGGGGATTGCGGTTGGTTTCGGTGCGCAAACAATGGTTAAAGATTATATTTCTGGCTTTTTCATTATTTTTGAAGATCTGATACAGGTTGGTGATGTCGTCACCGTTGCCGGCAATACAGGTTCTGTTGAAAGACTGACCATTCGCAAAATTCAACTGCGTGATTTTGAGGGTAGCGTCTATACCATCCCCTATAGTGAAGTGACGCAAGTCAAAAACCTGACTAAAGACTTTAGCTACTATGTCCTTAATGTTGGCGTTGCTTATCGCGAAGACATTGATCAAGTTATTGAAGCCATGAAACAGGTCGATGAAGACTTGCGCGCGATTGAGGAATATAATCAGGAAATCCTTGAACCTATTGAAATTGTCGGTTTGGACCAGTTCGCCGACAGTGCAATTGTAATCAAAGCCCGTATTAAAACAAAACCTGTTAAACAATGGTTCGTTGGGCGTGGCTATAACAGATTGCTGAAATACAAGTTTGATGAGATGAATATTGAAATCCCATTCCCGCATCAGACCATTTACTTTGGCGAGAACAAAGACGGATCGGCCCCACCTATGCCAATTAAAAAAATTGAAGATAAATCCTGATTGAAA
>CAXGXG010000362.1:0-1913 GCA_964013525.1 uncultured Alphaproteobacteria bacterium
CTTTTTAATCCTCATCGCTGTGGCCCTTTTTGCCGCCTTGTCCTATGCGGTTACGAACTCAGGTCGTGGTGGGGGAAGTGTTGATCGCGAACAGGCTGAAATTGCTGCGGCAGAAATTATTCAATTTACGAGCGCAATACGACAAGGCATCCAACGTTTGCAGCTGATCAATGGATGTGACGATCGCAGCCTGAATTTTGATAACGCTGTTGAAACCGGATATACAAACACATCCGCGCCCAGCGATGGGCGATGTAATGTATTTTCACCGGAAGGCGCGGGCCTCAGCTTTTCCCCACCCCCGCAAGCAACGGGAACCGTAGAACCTTACTACATCACCCCGACGCGTGTTGACCAAATCGGTACCAATGAAATTGACATTATCATTGCCTTGCCCATTGCCAATAAGGCCGTATGCGATACCCTGAACAGAAATTTGGATTTACCGACCGATAGCCTTGGGGTCGACCGCATTACAAGGACGACATATTTTGAAAATGTTAAATACAGTGGCAGCTTTAGCAGCAATCACAATGGATTGGTAAGTGGCGGCAATCAGACTGATTTTGATGGTCAATATGATGCGTGCTTAGAATCTGATAACAGCGATGGCACATTTTACCCTGGTAACTTGGGTATCGGCTATTTCTTTTATGCTGTCATCGTCGAACGATAGGGATTTCGGCATCAGGATTTAGACGCCAAAACCTTGATCGCTGCAGGAAAATCAATGATCTCACGGCGGTTGGCCGCCACAACGCGACCAACAATGGATTCTAAGATTTCATCAGCAATGCTGACATCGCAGCAGCTTTCCAGACCACGGAAATCCGGTGCGCCATTGGCCTCGCAAATTTGGTAGCCGTTTTCGTCAAACAGAATATCAATGCCGGCAATGTCCAATGACAATGCGCGCGCACTTTCAATCACCAAATGTTTGATTTCGGATGTCACCGGAAACGGCTCTACAGATCCGCCACGCGAAAAATTGGCTTTGAAACTGCCGTCTTTTGATTGACGTTTCATCGCTGCCACAACCCGGCCATCTATCACAAAAACACGCAGATCGCGCCCATGGCTTGCAGAAATGAATTCCTGAAAAATCATATGCACATCGGAAGAGGTTTCATTGATCAACATCATCAGATCGTCAAACTTATCCCGCGTTTCGCACAAGAATACGCCACTGCCATGTGTTCCCACCAATGTTTTCACAACAACTGGAAAGCCGATTTTTTGTTCCACCATATCCAGATCAATTGGAAACTTGGCCAGCATGGTTTTGGGTACTGGCAAATTATGCTCTGCCAACATTTGTTGAGAATGCATTTTGTCTTTGACCGCTTCCAGGGCCTCGGACCCGTTAAAGCATGGTACACCCAAACGTTCCATATGGCGGATGACCGCTAATGTAAAATAATTGGCATCGCCGGAAATACGGGTCAGGACAAAATCCGGCAACTGAACAGCCCGCGAATCAATCATAACCGAATCGCGGTCGTCGCAATTGACAATCAGATCGAATTGTTCGGGACGGAAGATTGAAACATTAATACCCTGGCGGCGTCCGGCTTCAATAAAGCGGCGCACTTCGTAAGCACCCGCTTGATGCGATTCATGGTCACCGTCAAAAAGTATCCAACATTCCATCCTGCCCCCTTTGGCTCAAAAACCCTGTTTTACGGAAATTCAAATGTATCATACCTGAAAAACCGCCGTTTTTCAAGATTTTGCGATTTAGGCCGGCCGCCATCTGTGCTATAAGCTTGATATGACACTTAAAATCCTATTTATCGGTGATCCCGTTGCGGAGTTAAAACCAGGCCGAGAAACCACCCTCGCCCTTATTTTTGAGGCGCAACGCCGCGATATGAACGTTGATTATTGCACTGCCAAAGATCTGTGCCTGACCA
>CAXGXG010000363.1:0-1910 GCA_964013525.1 uncultured Alphaproteobacteria bacterium
TAAATGCAAATGTTAAAACCCCCGCCAGGGTTTCATGCCCCGCAACGGTAAACAATAGGATTTGATCACGGATCTGTGCACGGCTAAGCGGTTGTAGGCCTTCCCCATGGTGGGCGCCAATCAGTCGTGCCAAAAGGTCATCATTCTGAATTGCCATGCTATCTAAATTCAATCGCCTATCTATGATGGGCAGGATAATGTTATCAATGTCAGAAATCGCCTTTTTCTGCGCATGAGAGAGTGGAGGAAAAGAGACATTGCGCGTCAAACCCAAAGCCTTTGGAATATATCTATGAACGCCTGGTTCTGAAATCCGCATAATCGTGTCGACAGCCTGCATGAAGTTCTGTGCTTGGCCGGATGTCATATCGGATGAAAAAACCGTTTTTGATATAATCCCAATCCCGATAAAACGCATCTGTTCTTCAATATTGATCACGTCGCCATCATACCAGCTGGACAATTGCCGAGATACGACATCATTTATATTTGATACAACCTTGCGCTGAACGAAGTCGGGAGTGAAGACGTCTGCCATTGTTTGGCGCATGTTCCGCCATTCATGTCCCTCAAGAGACAAAAGCGAGTGGCCAATAGCTTTTTGAAGCATATTCAGGATATAAGAAGGCCGGACAAAACCATTAGGATCATCAAGAATACGCTTAATGGTTTCAGGATCCCGAACCTGATGCAAACAAAATGCGCCATAGCGTTTTGATATTGTCTTGTGCACTGTCATTAAATATTCCTTCGGTTTCAATAAATAGTACAGGGCCCAGTATTATGTCAAGCTGTTTGGCGTTTACAATTAGTTGTATTTACGTTAAAAACGCCCCATGACAGACACGAAAACAATACATATTATCGGTGGTGGCTTGGCAGGTAGCGAAGCCGCCTGGCAGGCTGCAAACAATGGCGCAAAGGTGATTATACATGAAATGCGCCCTGTTGAAACGACCGACGCCCACCAAACTCAGGGACTCGCAGAACTTGTATGTTCAAACTCATTCCGCTCAGATGACTATGAATACAATGCGGTTGGTCTGATCCATGAGGAAATGCGCCATTGCCATTCCCTCATTATGAAGTGCGCAGAAGTTGCCAAGGTTCCGGCCGGGTCAGCATTGGCTGTTGACCGTGATCTTTTTTCAGAAACGGTGACCGCGCATTTGGAGGCCCATCCAAATATTACGATCAAGCGCGAGCTGATTGACGGTCTGCCGCCTGCGGAATGGGAAGAGGTTATTATTGCAACCGGCCCGCTCACCCATAAATCGTTGGCGGCTGCCATTATTGAAAAAACAGGCGAAGGCCAGCTTGCCTTCTTTGACGCAATTGCCCCGATCATTGAAAAGGACTCGATTGATTTTGATGTGGCCTGGTTTCAATCCCGCTATGACAAAGGTGAAGGCAAGGATTATATCAATTGCCCCATGTCGGAAGATCAATATAATGCATTTATTGATGCCCTGATGGAGGGTGAAAAGACCGAATTTAAAGAGTGGGAAAAAGACACCCCCTATTTTGAAGCCTGCCTGCCAATTGAAGTCATGGCTGAACGCGGACGTCAAACGTTAAGCTTTGGTCCGATGAAGCCTGTTGGCCTCACCAATCCACATTCTGATAAGCGCCCCTATGCCGTGGTACAGCTGCGCCAAGACAACAAATTGGGTACGCTTTACAATATGGTCGGATTTCAGACAAAATTGAAATACGGCGCGCAAAAGGAGATCTTTCAAACTATTCCGGGCCTAGAAAACGCACGTTTCGCACGTTTGGGTGGCATTCATAGAAATACATTCATCAACAGCCCAGTATTGCTGGATGAGAAGCTTCGCCTGAAAAGCGAACCGCGTATCCGTTTTGCAGGACAAATTACAGGTTGCGAAGGTTACGTTGAAAGTGCGGCC
>CAXGXG010000364.1:0-1904 GCA_964013525.1 uncultured Alphaproteobacteria bacterium
TTCGCGCATCATGGCGTCCATTTCACGCATCAGGCTTTGGAAATATTCATTTACAGCCTGCTCCAGTTGTTGTTGCACGGCTTGAAAGTCTTCTTCGGTCAGGTTTGGGTTTTGCAGGGCCTGGGCTGCAGCACTTAGGGCGCGCTGCAAATTGTCAGCCGCAATCCGCGAAGACCCGCCATCTATGGCCACAGCCAAGTCCCACAGCAGGCCGCGAACTGTGCGCAGCTCGGCCGCGTTATCACTGCTGTTTAACAAACGATAAGCGCCATGGATCATCCCCATATAAATATCAATTTTCCCGTCATAGCTTTCCAAGCCCTGTGACAAGGAAAACAGCTTCATTGCGTGCTCTGTCATTTCTTCGCGTGTGTTTTCAAGAAATAGTGTCTTGCGCATTTCGGCAAGCTGGCGTGCAAGAGGGTGTTCAAAAACACGTTCTGGCAAAACCAATCGGAATGTTTTTCCAAGGGTCGTCTGCCCTTTGATATCCGTTAATTCTGCAGAAATATGAACAGGAAATCCGGCCCATGGGTGGTCTGTCATGTCGATGTCTTGGGTTTGGTCGGCCAGTTCCGCACCATTTAACGGCATGGGCAAACCGAAGTCTTCAGTTCTATCCATTTGATCTTTGATTGCGGGATCTATTTTGATGACAAAGGTGATTTCATCCAGACCCAGGTCATCCTTCCCCACAGCACGTAAACGTATCGTATTCCGTTCTGTGATTTCAGGCCCCTCAACGATCGAAACCACAGGGGGTTCGTCGACGTGAATCTGCAAATCTTGTGAATAGGTGACGAACGGCCCCTGCATGACGGTTGCGCGGGTCACCGTCTGATCCAGCGGTGCTGATACCGTAAAGCTGCCATCAGGCTGTTCTTCAAATGAAACAACTTGGTTTCCGATAACAAGCTTCGGCGTGAAAAATCCGGATTTGATCGTGCCTTCAAATCGTGTGCCCTCTGGAAAACGGTGGTCCTGATCACTTTCAATAGGAATGGCCGCCTGATCCATGTAGGACGGCGGTGTCAGCCAGAATTTATAACCGACATATTCAGTAACGCTTTCACGATCAGGTAATTGATAAGCGCTCTGTATCTGGGCAGGGGCGTTTTGTCCCTGATGGAGTGCGCCGATCACAAACAATATAAAAACCCCGAAGGTCAGGGGTCTGGGCAGGCCACGCCAATCCGGACGCGGGAAAAGAGCAGGCCGCATCCTGTGGGTCATGGCCTGCGCATGTGCCTGATGTTTATCCCATTTGTGTTGATGATTTTCATCATGATGAACGGGAATGTCGGACAAAACATCAAACGGATTAAAATCGTATCTATTGACGCGTGTTAAACGACGCTCAACATCCATTCTTGTGGGACGTTGAAAACCCATGGCGCCATAGACAAGCGCAAAGATTATAAATAGCAGTGTCAGAACCAGCCATCCTGTGGAAGGGACCAATCCGGCCGGTAGCAACCATATTAAACCTAAAATGGCAGCCAAACCCAATATCAACAGCCAAAAACTGTTGAAAAACGCTTCAATGTACAGGGTGACCCGGGTGAGGGCCTTGGCAAATTTTTCAGGTGCGTTCGTCATCTGATGAATTGTTCTCTATCCATTCCGGTATGGTTTCGTGCGACAGGATATCTTCCAGTGTCTGGCGCGGGCTGATAACATTGATATGGCGCGGGGAGGTCATGATTTCCAGCGGCAGCGCGCGTGTATTGTATTTTGATGCCATTGACATTCCATAGGCCCCGCTCACGGTGATGGCGACAGTATCCCCCTGATGCATAATTTGGCCGGATACATTGCGCGAGAATATATCAGAGCTTTCACAAATTGGACCCACAACATCGTATATAGCGGCAGGCCTGTCATCTAAGTCATGTTTTTTACAT
>CAXGXG010000365.1:0-1899 GCA_964013525.1 uncultured Alphaproteobacteria bacterium
TCTTTCTGCAATCCAGATCGAAATACTTGGCAAGGTAATCCAGTGAATTGCTTGATATAGCTGCAATCTTGCGCGCCTCTTTCAGCGTATCAACTGTCCGGATTGGCGGTACAGGCGGTATTCGGTGATATATACAGCGTGCGTTCAGCTTTTTAATGTCAAATTTGTCGCCGTTGTGATGGATAACAATGTCAGCCTGGGCCAGCGTATCGCGCAGGGTTTTTACAACATGATAATCATCAATATGCAGGTTGCGCACATCCCAAGAGTTGCTGTTGAAGCGCTCCATATCATCTAATAGGCTAACAGTCTCAATTTTGCGCTTTCCATGCCAACGCCACTGCCCACATATCATGAACCAATCGTGTAGGATATTGTCGGGGTATATGTTCGTATTCCAAAGCCCGTAATGTTGCGAAATAACGTGTGATATCTCGGTATCCCAATAAAGTAACTTCGCTGTCATGCATCCCCTTTCAGTGGGCATTAAAAAAGGCGGCGCTATGGCCACCTTGCAACTTTATGTTCGCTATTTTACTTATCTTGTTTTTGATCCAGCTTATCCAGAATCCTGTCTAGTTTTCCGTCAAAGCGTGTGTAGACGTCCAAATGTTCGGGGCGCGTAACATAAACCTGCGCCACATGGATTTTATGATTGTTCAGATCTTTGTTCACAGTGTCGGCCTTTTCTTCGATAGTGCTTAGTCTCTTGAACAACCAGCCGACCGCAGCTGATAAAGGAAGCCATATCCAATTTAAAAACTTTACCAGCAAATCATAATCCATTTATTCCCCTTGCTCTGCGCTGTACGCTGCATCAAACGCGTTTTTTATATCTTCTTCGCTATCTAACTGCTCCAATTCCGCCCGGACACCTGTTAACGCTGTGAAGCATTTCTGTATATGGCTATCAAATGCATTTGAAATAGCGATAATCATTTCTGCTGTAAGGGTTACAGATGTTTCCCCGCCGTCGGTTGTCCAGTCTGGAATCGTATAGGCTGGATCAGCTTCCGCTTTCGGGCGTCTGTCAAAAATACGACGTTCTGTCTTTTCATCCGTTGGAATATGGATACCGTTGAAATCAAACCCGCCCTCTTCAACTTGCGTTTTGTAGGTTCTAAGAGCTAGCTCTAGTTCGTCGGTGGTTGGTTCTCTTAATGTAATAATGCTCATATTATGCTCCATATCCATCAGGGTTTGAGAAATCTGCTTGCCACTGGTTTCGTTCAGACCTATCTGTCGGGATATCCTTTTTATCTACGATTAAATAAGCCTTACCTGTCGGTACGTCTTTTATCGCTAACTCCTCAATTGTTCCGTCCCAACTTGGCGCGGGTATTAAAACGGAAACGCCGCCATTATCGTTTGAGTAAATAATTCTTTTATCTGTCATGCTAATTCTCCAAACACTACAGCTGTTATTATCTCTGCGTCAACTTGATTGCTTGACCCAAAATTTAAAATGCCAAAACTGGATGTGGTATAGGTTAAGGCCGCAGTTCTGTCAGGTACTCCTACAGCACGATAGCCATTAGCCAGAACCGCATAATCTGTATTCGCCATATCATTAGTGAAATTAACCGTGTAGTGGCCCGTGCCATTATCTACAATGCTTGAAACATTATAGCTATCGCGGATTGCTATGGTGCCTGTGCCATTAAAATTAACCCACGCTTTCGCCAATTGACTTGGCGGTACATTCGCAGCAATCGCCTGCGCCGTTCGTTCAGATGTCATCAGGCCATCACCTGTTCCGGCTTCGGCTTGGGGTTGGGTTGCAAGAATAACAGGCTTTCCAATTACAACCCATTTGCTTAATGCAGCATCATATTGCAACAACAAGGCTTGGTCATTGCTTGCCATTTCAATATCGGCTGCAATGGCGATATTCCCTGT
>CAXGXG010000366.1:0-1893 GCA_964013525.1 uncultured Alphaproteobacteria bacterium
CCGCCCCTGCATCTTCCAGATCCCGAACCTGATTAACAGTGGCCTGAATGTCAGTCGTCGGTGTATTTGTCATGGACTGCACAGTGATGGGGGCATCACCGCCAATCGGCACATTGCCAACGTAAATCTTTTTGGATTGACGACGATCAATCTGGCGCCACGGGCGCACCATTCTGTGGTCTTGGGACTGTTGAGTCATAACGTAAAAGTTCGTCAGCTGTGATTGTTATATCTTGCAGGATATCGCCCGGTTGCCCAATTGGCAAAAGCTTTTTTCCATCGACTACGAATTGCAATGCCCCTGCATTGCCTGTTGAGAATTGAAAAGAGGCCCGGTCTGGAAGGCGAATCCCCTGCCCGGCTTGCAGCGTATCCTGATAGAGAAGCTTTTCATTTTCAGGGTTGATCAATTCTACCCATGCGGTTTCCATTGCCATGATTGTAATGCGTGACGGTATGCGCCGTGCGCGAATGGCCTCTTTATCCGCCAAACGTGATGGCGCACCGTATGAGGCACCGTATGGCGAGTTCTGGTTTCTGGTTACAACAGGCGCGTCTGGAATAGCCGCGGCTGTCACACCCCTTGATTGGGGGTGCGTATCGAATACCGCCCAAACCGCAACAAAACATAAAAACATCACACCTGATATCAATAGCATACTCGGCGAAGGTGAGCGGTTATCCGTTAATAAAGCGGGGGCTTCTTGTGCGGGCTTTCTGTCTTGCTGATCGTCACCATCCTGCCAGGCTAGATATTCGCGTTTAAAAAATGCAGCAACTTTATTTTCATCCAGCTGCAAAAGCTGTGCATAGTTTCTGACAAAACCGACCGCATATATGATACCGGGAAGTTCTTCGGGTTGGCCCTCCTCGATCGCACGCAACTGCCGAACGCTAATATTTATGCGTGTTGCGGCTTCTTTTTGGGTATAGCCCATTTTTTTGCGTTGTTCGCGTAAATAGAGTCCGGTTTTAAACGACATCTTTAAACCCTGATATTATGATCGCGGGCATAACTTTCCAGCTTTTTGCGAATATTGCCTGAACCTGAACGCAGTAGATAGTCGACATAACGTGTCAATTCACCCTGATGCATGGAACGGATCATATCCTTGACGCTACCCATTGCGGTGATTGGCATAGACAGCGTGTCAAAGCCCAGCGCAATAAGAGCCATCGCCTCGATCGGGCGACTGGCCATTTCCCCGCAAATGGAGACAGGGCGGTCTGCCGCGTCCGCAGCTGTTTTGATCTGACGCAACACGCGTAACATTGCAATCGATAGAACATCATATCTGTCTTTGAGGACATCACTGCGATAATCGCTGGCGAACAGATATTGTTTTAAGTCGTTTGTACCAATCGCGGCAAAATCAATGTGTTGAAACACTTCCTCCAATTGCCAGACGATGGATGGCACTTCGATCATAATGCCCAGCTCAAATGTCTCGGGCAAGGGCGCACCCATTTTTTCAGCCTGATCAAATTCCATTTTAATCAGTTTCTTTGCTTGCAAAAGCTCGTTCACATCGGAAACGAACGGCAACATCATCCGCAACGGCCGACCATTGGCGCCGCGGATCAGCGCACGTGTCTGGGTGCGCAAAACCGCAGGCCGGTCCATGATAATCCGCATGGCGCGCCAACCCAGCGCCGGGTTTTCTTCGTCCGGGGACTTAAAGTATGGCAAAGGTTTGTCCCCGCCAATATCAACCGTGCGAAATGTTACTGTTTTACCCTTGGCCTGGTCCAAAACCGCACTGTAAAACCGTGCCTGATCCGCAACGCGCGGATAGCGACTGCGCCCCATAAAAGAAATTTCCGTACGGAACAATCCTATCCCATCCGCACTGCTGTCAGACAGAAGCGGCATTTCCCCTAATAAGGCCGCAT
>CAXGXG010000367.1:0-1886 GCA_964013525.1 uncultured Alphaproteobacteria bacterium
CTATGCAACCCTTTTTCGGGATCAAGCCGGCATTGGTCGACGGGGAGGGGAACATCCTGCATGAGACGGAAGCTGAAGGCAATTTGGTGATTGTCGACAGCTGGCCGGGACAAATGCGCACGGTTTATAATGACCATGCGCGTTTTGTGCAAACTTACTTTTCTACCTTTCCGGGTAAATATTTTACAGGCGATGGTGCGCGACGTGACGCGGACGGGGATTACCGGATTACAGGCCGCGTTGATGATGTGATCAACGTATCCGGCCACCGTTTTGGAACGGCCGAAATTGAAGAGGCGCTGAACGCACACCCACATGTCGCCGAAAGTGCCGTTGTTGGGTATCCGCACGAGATTAAGGGGCAGGGCATCTATGCCTATGTGATTTTAACAGCAGGTGCTGCAAAGTCCGAAGCGCTGAAAGCCGAGCTGAGCCAACATGTGCGCACGGTGATTGGACCGATTGCAAAGCCGGATGTCATTCAATTTTCATCTGATCTGCCGAAAACGCGTTCGGGTAAAATTATGCGCCGCATCTTGCGTAAAATTGCAGCTGATGAATTTGATAATCTGGGCGACACGTCAACATTGGCAGATCCGTCGGTCGTTGATCGTTTGGTTGAAACCCACAAAGAATTGGCGGCATGATTTTGATAAACCGTTATGCCCTGACAGATATATTTCGCCGCAACATCGGCTTGGCCACACAGGCTTTTGACGCGCAGTGCCAGATAGGCGCATCCCTTATACGGATGCAGGGGGAATGGATGAAGCCCTGGGGTTTAAAGTCTTATTATAACCAGACTGCAGCCCACCTTGGTGCGACAGGCAAAATGATGGCGCAAGCCGGAACCAAACTGGATCATGCGCCCGATTTCGCCATTGATGGCGCCCGTCAAAAAACCGTTTCAGATCAAACATTTTATCGAATTGAACGTTTTCAGGCAGACGATAACATGGGTTCGAAAAAACCAACGATGCTGATCGTGGCGCCGATGTCGGGCCATTATGCGTCCATTCTACGGGACACAATGAAGGGAATGCTGGCAAGCCATAATGTCATGGTGGTTGATTGGAAAAACCCGCGTGATGTTCCCTTATCCCATGGGGCTTTCGATTTTGAAACCTATATGGAATGTACGCTGGAGGCAATTCAGGCCGCCGGCCCGAGTGCAGATGTCATGGGGATTTCCCAATCCACTGTGCCGCTTTTGGCGATCAGCGCATATATGGAGAAGCACAAGGATCCGGCCAGCCCGCGCAGTTTAACCTTGATCGGTGGGCCGATTGATACGCGAAAATCCGATACGAAAATGCATGATTTCGCACGGGGTGTTTCACTCAAACAGCTTCGCAAACAAGTGGTTGATCCCGTGCCTGTGGCATATAAGGGCAAGGGGCGCGATGTCTATCCAGGCTTTACACAATTGATGGCATTAATGGGGCAGGGGCGCGATAAACATCAAACGCGCCTTAGCGACCTGTATGCGGCCCAAATCAACGATGATGCCGATCAGATTAAAAACCTGTCAGATTTTTACAATGATTATTATGCAGTCATGGATTTGGATGCGGAATTCTTCCTTGATACGCTTCATCATGTCTATCAACAACATTCACTGGCAACAGGTCAAATGACATTTCGTGGAGAGGACATTGATCTGAAATCCATTCAAAAAATGTCACTGTTAACGGTTGAGGGGGCCAAGGATTCGGTCTCCCCGCCCGGTGAAACACACGCTGCCCACGACCTTTGCCCCCATATTCCAGATGAAAAGCGCCAGCGTTTTACACATGTTGAATTCGGACATTACGGGATTGCGATGGGGCCGAGCTTTATCAAACATATTGCCCCCATTGTTGCCAAGTTCACAACGGGTGGTCATT
>CAXGXG010000368.1:0-1884 GCA_964013525.1 uncultured Alphaproteobacteria bacterium
CAGGAAAACAATTTCAACGCACCGTCATCCATATGCAGGGCCGCGGTTTTATATGTTTTTAGAACGCTGGTTGATGATGATATCCCGATGAATGAGGGATGTTTGAAACCTGTTGAAATCAAACTGCCGCCGAAATCCATGTTGAACCCACGCCCGCCCGCCGCTGTTGTCGCAGGAAATGTTGAGGTTAGCCAAGCTGTGACCAACGCCCTTTATGGGGCAATGGGCATTCTGGCTGGGGCGCAGGGAACAATGAATAATTTCACATTTGGCAATGATGTTTACCAATACTATGAAACAATATGTGGCGGTGCCGGTGCGGGGCCAGATTTTGACGGCACTTCAGCTGTTCAAACCCATATGACGAATTCGCGTATGACAGATCCTGAAATTTTGGAGTGGCGTTATCCAGTTCGGTTAGAATCTTTTGAAATTCGTAAAAACTCAGGGGGTGTTGGCAAGCACAAAGGCGGTGACGGTGTCATTCGTAAAATCCGGTTTTTAGATCCGATGACAGCCAATATCCTTTCTAATAACCGCAGTGTTCGCCCCTTTGGCCTTATGGGGGGAGGAGATGCACGCTCAGGAATTAACCGTGTAATTCGTTCTGATGGTACTGCCGAAACCCTAGGTGCCACAGCCGAGGTTGCGATGAAGCCGGGGGATATCTTTGTGATTGAGACACCAGGCGGTGGTGGATACGGCAAGGATGATTGACATAACGCAAATGTTAGGGTTATAGTTTTGTCATGAAAGCCAACCCAAAATTGCAACTGTATTTTTCCACTTCAGTCGAAAGGGCACCGTCTACAAACCTTTTTAAAAAGTGGTTCAAAAACTCACACGTTGTGACGGATGACGGAGAGCCGCTGATTTGTTTTCATGCAACGGCTGCTGATATTCCAGACGGTGGGTTTCGCCCGCTGACACATTTCGGTTCGGCCGCCGCGGCAAAAAGCATTTTTGAAAAACGCCTTGCGCAGCATATGATGTATGGCCCACCAAGCCAACCAAAAAACTTTCGCACCTATCCTGTCGTTCTTAACCTACAGAACCCGTTGCGCATACGCGATATTGGTTCTGATTGGAATGTTTATTTCTATCGTGAACTTTGTCGTCTCTCAGATAAAATAAACATCAATCAAAATGAGCTGACAGATATATTTATGGACGATGAAAACTGGTGTGCCAGGATGATCTCAAAACTTCGCGCATGTGGCTATGACGGATTTGAATATATAAACAAGGCCGAAGACCCCGGCAGCCTTTCCTATATGATCTTTTCGGCAGCTCAGGTGCGCCCGGCATTTGCGTCAATGTCGGTGACGAAAGACCGTCTTTACCTTTCAAAAAAAATGCGACCTTAACCTTTTTTTTCCGGGTTGTGTGCTTATATAAATTATGCGCACCGAGCAGTGCGCAAGTGTTTAACATGTAGAAAGGAGGTGATCAGATGAGTGATCATAAACAAAAGCCTAAGTCGAAGAAGAATGTTGCAACTGAAGGCATGATCGGCATTTGGTCCCGCCATGCAGGGGCAAATTTCTAAGCCTTGAAGGCGCTTTGGCTTAGGCTAAAGTTACAGATCAAGTATCTAAGGATCCCCGGGTTTTAAAATGCCTAGCCCGGGGATTTCTTTTTGTCCAATGCATTTGACATAACGCCCTATCTTGGGATATTATTTGTTGAGCGCAATTTTGTTTAAACCCTCGGTGGTGGTACGTGAAAACAGATTTTAATCAGCAATCATTACAATCTTTTCAGAACTGGTTTTCAGGGTCGGTTACTGTGGATGATTGTGGGCGCCCATTGATCCTTTATCATGGCACTATTCATCATTTTGAACCGCAAGATTTTCGCCCGATGTCACATTTTGGCAGTGCG
>CAXGXG010000369.1:0-1879 GCA_964013525.1 uncultured Alphaproteobacteria bacterium
CCATTATGTCTGTAAAGTCCTTCTGAAAGGCATCAAAATTTTCATGTAAAGCAAAAGCGCTTTCCTTGGCATAAAGGCCGCGGTTCACCTCAACCAACATGGCGTGACGCCCGTCCTTTGGAATGCCGTATTTACGGATGTTATGCCCACCTTTAAAAAAATGATTTACGGCAACACGGTACCCCTTTTGCCGGAATAATTCAGCCATGGCCTGTGTCAGGCGTGGGTCACAATTTTGATCGTCCCCCGTTCCCAGATAAATGTCATAGGGGTTGTCCTCGCCCGTTCTGAATTCCGATGGCAGGGAATGACAACTTATATAAACAGCCTGCCCATATTCAGCGTGTGTTTTATCAATCATCTGGGATAATTTTGCGTGATACGGCTTATAATAGTTTGCGATGCGGTTAAAGACATCCCGAAAACGCAATCTTTGTTTATAAATTGGCACCTGCGCGCTATAGGAGCAAAAACGTCGCACGAGCCCAGTGCCATATGCTTCATTGACTTTTTTGTAATCCTCTTGCGCATCCAGATCTTTGACAAGACGTTTGTCGATGTGCTTATCGCTACGGTTCACATCGATATAACTGCGTGGGAAAAGCGCATTTAAAACTGGATAAGAAAGCGCTCTAACCCCTTCGACCACCTTGTCCATCAAAAGGTCCTCGGACCGGCGCAAAAGGTGAAAATCACAGTCGTAATCAAAGTCTTTGGGATACATACGGCCCGAATGCGGAGTATCAAACACCAAAAGCGAATTCAAACGCTGGGGTTCAAAGGCTTCGTACACATTTCTAAGATTTGCCATATTGCGAATATATAAAGATAGCACGCTCAGGTCAAAGCTTTTATTGAAAATTGGCCTGTCCTGCCCTACTCTTTATAAGATCATACAAATTACTGGAGAGCGCCATGAAAACGCAGACATACCTATTCGACCCGAATTCCAAAGCCATGAATCGTATGGATTACAGGCCGTCCGAATATTTGATTCCGAATACGGAGCTGCACTTTGACCTGGATGATGCGGCAACAGTTGTACATTCCAAATTGAGCATCGCGCCAAATCCAGCCTCTGACAAACAAGGCGGTCCGTTGATCCTGAATGGTGAAAACATGAAATTGATGGCTGTGAAAATCAACGGTAAACCCTTGGACCGTGCTGATTACACCGTGACAGACCATGAACTGATTATCAAACGCCCGCCGTCCGGCGAATTCACTCTGGAAATCGAAAATGAAATTGACCCCTCTTCTAATACGCTTTTGGAAGGACTTTATAAATCCGATGGCCTTTTGACCACACAGTGCGAGGCGCAGGGCTTTCGCCGTATCACATATTATCTGGACCGCCCTGATATTCTGTCATCTTTCAAGGTCACGCTGGAGGGGGACAAGGATCAATATCCCACACTGCTAAGTAACGGAAACGGCGACGTGACCCAGACCAAAGACATCGGCGACAACCGTCACCAAATCACCTGGGTCAATCCCCACCCGACCCCGGCCTATCTATTTGCCATCGTGGCGGGTGAACTGAATATGCTGGAGGACACATTCACAACCAAATCCGGTAAAGAGGTAAAATTGCGCATCTTTGTCGAAGACGGATACGAAAATAAAATTGAATGGGCGATGGAATCATTGAAACGCTCAATGGAATGGGATGAAAAAGCCTATGGCCGCGAATATGATCTGGATGTTTTCCACATTGTGGCGGTTAAAGGCTTTAACATGGGCGCGATGGAGAACAAGGGGCTGAACATCTTTAACATCAGTCTTCTGGCTGGAGACCCCGACACCACAACAGACGCTCGTTTGATCGCAATTGAAGCTGTCATCGGCCATGAATATTTCCACAATTGGTCCGGTAATC
>CAXGXG010000370.1:0-1878 GCA_964013525.1 uncultured Alphaproteobacteria bacterium
TTTTGCCAGTCTTCGTCTTTCATGCGAAGGGTCAAGCCATCCCGTGTCAAACCTGCATTATTCACCAAAATATCGATCTGGCCCAACTTTTCTTCAGACGCTTTGATCACAGCATCAGTTTGTTCGGCATCATCAAGCCCACCGACAACAACCACGGCCTGATCACCCAATTGCTTTTGAACTTCATTCAACGCATCTTCACGGCGTCCGTTTAAAGCCACTTTGCATCCTTGTTTGACTAAAAATGCGGCAATTTCCTGACCGATTCCACCAGACGCACCTGTGACCAGCGCAGTTTTTCCTTCAAGCTTAAACATTCTAAATCCTTTAATTCGTTGTATTCTCACCCCTCAAGATAGTCAAATGACGGCCAAGCCGCAATAAAAATATCTTGACTTTTGGCCCATCTTCGTGGTAATTTTATTACACTTTTAGACATAAACATGAATATATCTAACGAGGGGTTGGGACCAAATGAGCAATAAACCATCAAGCTTAAAGCAGCTGAAAGATAAACTGAATTACAGCGCAAGTCCCCAGCACCTTATGCCGACAGCGAATAAACCCGATCCGAAAAAACATGAAGCACCCAAAGACTTCAAACGTCAGGGCGACAATGACAATGTTGGTACAGGCCGTCCGGTCACAACCAAAGCTCCAAAGGGTAGCCAACCATCCCCTTCACGTGAAGAGGCGGAAGCCGCACAGAAATCCAAGCTGCAACGCGCGCAACAAGCCGCCGCTGCCCGCCAACAAGTTAAACCTGCTGTCGAATACAGCCGCGTTGGCGAAGAAATTTTGATCCGTAAAGAGATCACACCGGATAAGGAAGTTTTGACAAAATACGATTTTGAAAACCAGACCATGTCCAAAGAAACCTACTACCACATCGGTGGTGGCGTTCAATTAAAGCCAAATTACGAAGATGTCCCTTTTAAGCAAAAAATGGAACAGCACGTTCAAGAACGTTTCCGCGCCCGCCTGATTGATATGGGTGGCAAGCCGTCCCCTCTTCAGGCGACCGAGCAAGAACGCCAAAAGAATTCACCACAAGGCAAACGTGGTTATCAAGGGACACGTATCGGTTTTACAGCCAATTTATAATCAGATTTCGAATTATTAAAAAAGCGGGCTTCGGCCCGCTTTTTCTTTATCTTTGATGTGAGTTCGGACCTTAGGCGAAGTCCTTGGCAAAGGCCTCAATGTCTTCGGGTGTTTGCAGAGCCGCACCTTTAATGTCGCGGTCAATACGACGGGTCAGACCGGTTAATACTTTGCCCGCACCACATTCGACCATCATCTCCACGCCCTGATCACGCATGTACAATACCGATTCCCGCCAGCGCACCATGCCTGTCACCTGTTCGACCAATAGCTGCTTGATTTCTTGTGCATCCATAACCGCATTGGCGGTAACATTCGCGACAATGGGAATAATTGGAGATTGAACGTCAACTACATCCAACGCATCGCGCATTGCGTCTGCCGCTGGCGCCATCAGTGCACAGTGGAACGGTGCACTGACGGGAAGCATAACTGATTTACGCGCACCACGCTCTGACGCCAAGGCCACCGCCCGTTCTACCGCGCCTTTGTGGCCGCTGATCACCACTTGACCAACGGAATTGTCGTTTGCAACCGCGCAGGTTTCTTCACCTGATCCCGCCTGATCCGCGATGGCCACCACATCCTGATAGTCCAACCCCAGAATTGCCGCCATTGCACCCACGCCAACGGGAACTGCTTTTTGCATAGATGTGCCGCGAATTTTTAAAAGACGTGCAGTATCGGCAAGTTTAAGGGCATGCATAGCGGTCAAAGCTGAATATTCACCCAACGAATGGCCAGCCGCCATAAGAATATTTTCATTGTCGGCAA
>CAXGXG010000371.1:0-1865 GCA_964013525.1 uncultured Alphaproteobacteria bacterium
CCTAGGAATCATCTTTGATCCCTTTTATCAAAGATGATTGATTACCGCAATGCAACTGTCGAGGAAATTGCCGAATCCGGTGAAACATACGATGTGGTTCTTGCGCTTGAAATTGTTGAACATGTGGAAAACATTCCTCTGTTCATAGAAAAGTGCGCAAAATGTGCAAAACAAGGCGGGCTTGTGATCTTTTCCACATTGAACCGCAACCCGAAATCCTATCTTTTGGGAATTGTGGCCGCTGAACACATATTAAAGTGGGTTCCAAAAGGCACGCATGATTGGCGCAAATTTGTGAAACCGTCCGAATTGTCACGGCATGCCGAAACAGCGGGTTTAACAGCTGTTGATGTGACCGGGCTTAAATACAGCCCCTTTACCAAGTCATTTGCATTAAACAAGAAAGATTTGGATGTAAATTATTTCATGAGCTTTCAGGCTTGACATAATCGGGCGGCTTTTGATATCAATATCACATCACTACCGCACAAAGGACAGCCATCTCTATGACCAAACGATCTCCAGAATATGTTGAAAAGGTGCGTCAGGGCTTTGAAAAACATGCCTCGATAGATTACAGCTTGGCCCAAACGGCACTGCTAAAATACATCACCACCAATGATGTCGATGGTATTCGTGAAATGGCCTCCTATGGCGTGGATTTCAATGACCGCAAACTGCTGAAGTTTGACCCACTTTTAAAAGCCGTTCAGCGCCGCAGCACTTCAGCTGTGCGCGCACTGCTGGAAAATGGTGCCGACCCGAACGATTTGTCTGGTAGCGAAGACTGCGACAATCCTTATGTACAAGCCATGCATCAGGGGTCAACGGCTCTAATTTCCATTATGGAGTTTAATACCCCCGCATCACCTGATGTCAAAGTTAAGATGATCAAGGTGGCCGTTGCACAGAACAAGATGTCGCATTTGAAATTCATGCTGGATAACAACATGTATACGGATTTGGATCGGAACGAGCCCGAGCTAAAAAAAATCCTTGATAATCCGCTACATAACATCAAGGAAGAGGTTTGGGAATTCATTAAAATGCTCTATGACAAGGCACCTGTAAACCCGCATGGCCCGACGCGGCATGATGCCAAAAAGCAACAACTTCGCAACGCATTTCAGACCCGTCAGAAACAGGCGCGCCGCTCTCTGTCCAAACCCATGACCATCAAACGCAGGCCCAAATAAAGGCGCGATCAGGCGTTGTCCTTCAGCTCGCGTATTTTACCAAATTCTACTGCATTGGCAGCCGTCAAAAATGGATTGAGTTGTTTTTCAATTCCCAACGTTGAGGGGATAGAAGGTTGCCCCGCCTGAAGCTTGGCCTTGACCTTTTCCTCATAATCAACAAGCGCTTGCCCACTTCCATCCAGAGTTTTGGCAAATTGAATATTGGCCAGCGTATATTCATGCCCGCAATAAACGTTCGTATCATCGGGCAAGGATTTAATTTTCTGCATGGATTGAAACATCTGCTCGGCTGTTCCTTCAAACAAACGCCCACATCCGATTGAAAACAATGCATCACCACAAAAAAGCGCCCTATCCGATTCAGAATAAAGGCAAATATGGCTTTTCGTATGTCCGGGTGTTTCTAAAACCTGAAACCCCATTTGGCCGACTTCAAAGCTGCCGCCCCCTTTCAAGGTGACATTAACATGCTCAATGCGCGGTTCATTCGCAGGCGCATAAACCTTGCTCGCAAATTTATCGCGCAATGCCTCGATCCCGTTTGTATGGTCCCAATGGTGGTGCGTAATCAAAATGGCATCAATTTTAAAATCATGGCGGCGGCAATAATCTATGACTGGTTCCGCCTCTCCGGGATCCACCACAGCCGTTTTTCCTGATTTTGAA
>CAXGXG010000372.1:0-1863 GCA_964013525.1 uncultured Alphaproteobacteria bacterium
TTTTCAAAGAAGTCCTTGGTTTGGGTCGGATCCTCAAGCTTGCCGAACAATTTGATGTTACAGTTCGCCGTGATAGAACGCGCCTCTTCTTTGACCCGTTTTTCCATTGCCGGCAAATCCTGCGCAGCATAAACCAGACAAAAACCGAGCGATCGCGCCTGCGCCGCCATAACGGCCATACCCTGTGCAGCGTAATAACCGACCTCGTCAAAGATGGATATAAATGGCGTTTCAGAACGGGCGGGCTTGTTTTCAATCGCGGTTTCTGACGATCCTTCAACTGTGGATCCCAAGGTGGCACCCATCATCCCCTTAAGGGTCGAGGCAATAATCTTACCCAGGTTCGCCGTTTCATCGGACGATTTTTCCAAGGCTGGAATCAGGGTAATCATGATGCGGCGCTGCAAAACAACGTCCATCATGTCAATATCGGCAGCCTGCGTATCAAAGATGAAACCGTAATCATCCCCCAATGATTGCAGGGAACGGGTAAACTGCATCGACAAATAACCGTGCTGTTGACGCGGGACCGATGCATCGAATGGCGGCGCATCCGGCGGCAATGGCTTTTCCTGCCCATCGTCATCAAACGCATCATCGACATAGCCCGGCAATTCATTCAAATACCCGACCAGACCCGCAGTCAGTTTTTGCGGGACGTTCTTGTCGCGTGACAGTTTGATAATATCGCCCAGGCCCATATATTTACGGATCACACCAACCGAAATCGGCAGGTTCTGATTTTCGCGTTTCCAGACCAGGCACGGCATCAACGCGGACACAAGCGCCACCGCACGCTCTTTCCACATGGCGTTATCACCCTCAGCATCGGGCATCAAACTCGTTAACATGTTGGTCAAATAACCGGCCGAACCACTGGAAAACGGGTTCATCGTATTGGATGGCACACGGCCACCCACGTTACCCGTCATATAGTTCATAATCAAAAGGTCATCATCACGGCCAAAACGGCGCGCCATGGCATAGGTGATCGACCACAAATCGGTATCGGCCTTACCATCAATGTACAAGAACCCTGAACTCCAACACATGGCGTTCGCCGCAATGGCGCGCAGACCAACGGTTTTACCCGCACCTGTGGTACCCAGATACAGGATGTGGGTTCGTGCATCACTGTCGGTGAACCAGATTTCCTCGTTCGATTCCTTATCATTACCGATGTACAAAATTCCCTTGGCCGGCTGTGTACCGCCGCCGGGTTTGATATTGTTCGGGTCAAGACGCTTGGCCGTTCCCGGCAATTTAAAGGGCAATTTCACAGGCGTGCGCTTCAGCCAGACAAAATACATCAACAAAATCAGGAAAATGACATCTGAAACCAACGCAACCAATGGGTCTATCGCAATCGCAATGGCCGCGCCGGCAAAGATGATAGCCGAATTCGATGGCTTGCGAAGCGATTCCGCAATACGGTGCGATACCGGACGCACGTCTCTCAGGACGTCGGATCGCTTGTATTGATATTTGGTATTCAGCGCCATTGCGTTGCTTTCACTGCCTTATCAATTAAAACCGTTTATTCACCATCCAGCGAGTTGCTGAAATATTCATCTGCGGACAGCGGACGGCCCTGTTCCACTTCGGGCATATCTTCAACATCGCCACCCATTGTGTCGCGGTTCGGGCGGTCCGGCAACATGCTGGCCGCACCATCTGTGCTGATCCCGCCTTCGCCAGCGATACTTTCTGCATTTTGTACGCCAAAGAATATGGCCGCCAAAAAGAAAACGAAGAAAAAAGCAAACGCCAGCCAATAGCCGATGACCCAGATACGTTTGCGCGGTGCCGGGGCGGTAACTTGGGTCATCGCCGCATCGTTTTCCATTTCTTTGGGTGTTGTAT
>CAXGXG010000373.1:0-1846 GCA_964013525.1 uncultured Alphaproteobacteria bacterium
ACATCAGGATCAAGTGGCTGGCGCGGCAGCACAAACCGCGATAATCAGTGGTGGACAGCTTTTAGCAGGCAGTCGTGCGACAACACATTCCGCCTATACTGTCTTGAACAATAGAGATTTAGCATGAACGACAAAGGAAATATTTTCACGGTCTTATTGGCAGCCGTCGCCATGGTGGCAGGCATGTCAATGGTCGCGTACAACAATATCTCAGGTCCCATTCGTGCAACAGCCAACGTCCAGGCGATTGATACGGCCAAAAGCATGATGGCAACCGCATTAAACACAACCCTTAGCAATGCGGGCGCTGAAATTGGCGATTGCGATTCAGATGGATTTATAGAAACGGCTAAGTGGCTGGTTCCCGGCAGCAGCGCCCCAACTGGCGGCGGCAACCAGACAGACAGTATCGGCTCACAGCTGAATGACCCCTGGGGTACGCCATTTGGGCTTTGTGTTTGGGATACAGGCCCGATAAATGCCGATACCGGATGTGGCGGCAGCGGGCGTCGGTTAAATGGCTCCGACGATCCCTCAACAGGCAATCCCGAAACCCAGACCTTAGCCGCGATTGTTTCCGCCGGACCCAACAGAACATTCGAAACAACATGCAGCGCATATGTTGACAGCACGACTGATCTCATCTCAACATCTGGCGATGATTTTGTTGTCCGCAAAACATATGCCGAGGCCGAAGCCCTGTGGGCGACCGGTCTCACGGGTGGCGGTGGCGGCGCCAGCACCAGCAAAACTGTTTTCGTATCATCAGGATCATACAATGGGAACATGGGTGGATTGCCCGGTGCAGACGAGATTTGCCAAGGCCTAGCCGACGGAGCAGGCCTGACAGGGACGTATTATGCGTGGCTTTCGGATACACTCAGTTCTCCCGACACACGTTTTACAAAAGCAACAGTACCCTATGTATTGCCAAGTGGGTTGGAGATTGCCTCAAATTGGTCGGACCTAACCGACGGAACATTGACAAACCCGATCCTGGAAGATGAAGACGGGACCACGCTTGGTTATGCGGATGTATGGACCAGCACAAATGTGAGCGGCACCTCCGCAGTCGGGACTGATTCCACCTACGCATGCGGAAATTGGCAAAGCAATACGAAACTCTACCTGGGCCTTTGGGGCGATGCGACACAAGTTAATAGCGACTGGACCAACCTTTGGGAATACAGATGCGACTATACGAATGCAATTTACTGTTTTGAACAATAAGGAAAATTTATTTTGAAACCTCTTCATAATCAGCATGGCGGGATCATAGCCTTTTTATTCGGGGCGATCGGGATCCTGGCTCTTATCAGTCTGGGCGCGTTTCAATTCATGTCTGGAGCCGCCACAGGGGCCGATGACGGGGTGAAAACAATCAATGCCCGCAACGCGATGAACATGAATTTACAAGGCATGGCCGCGCGCGCTTACCGGTTGATTTCTGATTGTGATACAGATGGTACATTTGAAACGACCCCCTTTGTGGGCCATATCAATGCGCCTGTTAATGGCGGTATTTTGCCGATGAATTCAGGTGCCACTTTGGTAGACCCTTGGGGTACGCGCTATGGCTATTGTGCATGGGATCAGGGATCAAAAATTGGTGACGCAGCGTGTGGTGGCGGAACAGGATACCTGTCTGGAAGCCCGACACCTACCGCCGATCAAGTTCAGAGCCAAACGGTCATGGCGATCATATCGGCGGGTGCAAACCGCACATTTGAAACAACATGCAATAACTATACAAACGGCACCACAGATGTCATAGCGTCCGGCGGCGATGATATCGTTCATCGCTATAGTTACCGTCAGGCGGCGCACGCTACTAGCAACCGTTGGG
>CAXGXG010000374.1:0-1832 GCA_964013525.1 uncultured Alphaproteobacteria bacterium
GGAGGCCCCCGCGCCAATAGCCGCAACGGCTGAAGCGGGCACTACCAAACCTGCCGATCCTAAAATCAATACAACCGGGGTCGAAATTGATCTTTCGCAATATTATCGCTATGTGAATAAAAAGTGTGAATTTAGCTATCAGGTTCCTGAACCGCCGCGCGCTACAGTGATTTGGGGCGAAACCGAAGTTCCCATTGATTTGCCGAATTTGCCTGAATTTGGCGAGATTGGTGAACATGTTTCTTATCACCGGACATCCCTGAATGGTGAAAAATTTATCAAATTTGATGCCTACTGCCTCTATCCTGAGAATACGGATTTTTCCAATCTGACGCCGGAAACGCTGGAAAACAAAATGAAGACTTATGGTCTTAAAAATGATTTGCGAAACCTTAAAGTCAAAGCGCAGAAGATCGGGGAGGATTTTATCGCCGCGTCTATGACAGGCCTTGTGATTGATCCGGAAACAGAAGCTGTCACAGCCCACTATAACCAATACTTCAAGGGGCCGGAAACCTTATTATTGATTGAAAATATCTACAATATTGAGCCACCGCAAGCGCGTGCCTTTAATGCCTATATTCGGGATTCGCTGATTTACGAAGCGCGTGACTGACTTAAGGATCTGAGTTTTTCAACCATAGAAAAGAAACCGTTCCTGCGGTTCGGGCTGAGGTGACTGGACAGTCCCAATTCGTCAAAATATCCGTCAATATTCATATTAACGACATCTTTATAGGGCATATCCTCATAAATAATATATAAAACGCCGATTAATCCCCGTACGATATGGGCATCGCTATCGGCCAGGAAATGGACTCGGCCGTCTTGCCTGTCTT
Organism: uncultured Alphaproteobacteria bacterium; assembly: GCA_964013525.1. GTDB lineage: Bacteria > Pseudomonadota > Alphaproteobacteria > Micavibrionales > CSBR16-224 > CATLPD01. The sequence continues at coordinate 840 of CAXGXG010000374.1, forward strand.
CCAAAACCATCCAGACCTGACTGGTGCAGCCTTCAACTTTGTGGCTTTTTGTTTTCATCGCATCCGGCATAGGTGGCAGCTGACCGCCCAGCTCAATCAGCAGTCGATAACGGTCCTCCCAATCGGGCATCAATTCAAAGGCTTCTGTCAATTCTTCACGTGTCATAAAAACTGTTATAGAAAAATTAAGACACACATGCAATAAAAGTCATGAAAGATACCAGATCAACCCTTGGCATTTGGATTCGGGTGGTCTATTCTGAGAGCTGGAAATCATGATATTGCCATTTGTTCAAATGGTGATATATCAGTTACGGGTAATAACAAAGGAATGATGTCTCATGAGCAAGTCATCCGGGTCAGGCGACTCTAAAAACACACTGTACTGTTCTTTTTGCGGCAAGAGCCAGCACGAAGTACGCAAACTTATTGCAGGACCAAACGTCTTTATTTGCAATGAATGCGTTGAATTGTGCAATGATATCATTCAAGAAGAAGACAAAAGTCAGCTGGTAAGTTCCGGCGACGGCGTTCCAACACCTCAGGAAATCATGAAGGTCTTGGATGATTATGTGATCGGGCAGCGCCGTGCAAAGCGCGTATTGGCTGTAGCCGTTCACAACCACTACAAACGCATTGAAGAAGGCAACCGCGGTTCTGAAATTGAGCTTTCAAAATCAAACATCCTGCTGGTTGGCCCGACAGGTTGCGGTAAAACCCTTTTGGCACAAACATTGGCGCGCATTATTGATGTTCCATTTACAATGGCGGATGCGACAACCCTGACCGAAGCCGGTTATGTTGGTGAAGACGTCGAGAACATTGTTTTGAAACTGCTTCAGGCGTCTGACTATAATGTTGAGCTGGCCCAGCGCGGTATTGTTTACGTGGATGAGATTGATAAAGTCAGCCGCAAGTCTGACAACCCATCGATTACACGTGATGTATCGGGCGAAGGTGTACAGCAGGCCCTGTTGAAGCTGATGGAAGGAA
>CAXGXG010000375.1:0-1816 GCA_964013525.1 uncultured Alphaproteobacteria bacterium
CGCCGGTAGTCGGACGCCCACGTTTGCGAAACGCTAATGAAAATACAGATAAAAAAAATCCCCGACCGAAACATACGGTCAGGGATAGCAGATTTTTAAAGGTTATAAAAGAGCAATGCGATCCATATTAGCATCTCTCAGGCGGCTGATCATGCTGTCTTTGATCTTGCCAAGCGCACGCTGCTCAAGCTGGCGAACGCGCTCCTTACTAATGCCAAGTTCATCACCCAGCTTTTCAAGTGTCACGGTCTCTTCGCCCAATCGGCGTTCGCGAATAATGGTTTGTTCGCGTGGGTTCAATGTGTCAATCGCCTCAGCCAACCATTTGGATCGGGTTTCACTGTTGCGCATACCAACCACGATTTCCTCAGGATTTGGATCTTCAGATTCCAGAAAATCGATCCACTGGTTTTCCGTTTCGCCTGTAATTGTATTGTTCAACGACTGGTCACCGGACATCATGCGCATTTCCATTTTACGCACTTCTTTTTTCTTTACACCCAGTTCCTTGGCAATTTTATCAATGCCTTTTTCGCTTAGGTTGTCGCGGACGGCCTGTCCTTCAATCTGCGCGCGGAGGCGACGCAAGTTAAAAAAGAGAGATTTTTGTGCGGCTGTGGTACCCGTACGTACAATCGACCAGTTTCTCAAAACATAATCTTGAATGGATGCGCGAATCCACCATGTTGCATAGGTGGAAAAGCGGTGTCCGCGTTCAGGTTCGAACCGGTTTGCAGCTTCCATCAATCCGATATTGCCTTCCTGGATCAAATCACCCAGAGGCAGGCCATAATTTTTAAATTTGGTTGCAATAGAAACAACAAGTCGTGTGTATGATCGTACAAGCTCATGCAGGGCCTGTTCGTTCTTCTCTTCACGCCATAAACGTGCAATTTCCAACTCGTGATCTTTTTCGAGCAGGGGCTCATTCATGGAAGTATTAATATACTTGATATTCGCTTTTTGCGTCTGTTGATCATCAATATGTGCCATTTGACGCGCTCCTTTCCGTATCCGTTTGCTCTAAAGTTAATACGCAGGTATGTAACTAGTCACTCGCGTAAAACTTATTGGGCGTTTCATGAGTACAAACGGGTAAAAGGGGAAAAAAGTTCAGAAAGAGTAAATGTTTTTCACAGCACCAACAGTTGAAATTTCTGCGCATTGCACAATTTCGTTGCTGTTTTGGAAGCCGGAGAGCGAGACCAAGTGGTCGCTGACATATGTTTCGCCACCTGTAGGGTCATAACCGCGGACAATCCGGTCATAACCGCAAAAACGGGCTGGAACGCATGCAAAATTTTTGGCTGCCCACCAAAAAGCATCTTCCTGCGCATTTAGGGCACGCGATGGATCGATGCCGCTGTGTACAAATAAGATATTGGCCTGATGTCCGGAATTACAAGTCATTGAGGCCGCAGCTTTTAAGGATTGGTAAAACTGACTGTGACCAGTTTTGGCGTGCATGTTTTGGCGCAGATGGTTAATCCAGCGGATCAGCGTGACGGTGCCCCCACGGCAGGCGGCAAGCCCCTCATGGCCAGTTGTGCCATAATGGTTCAATAACCCTTCCATTCCATTGGATAAAAGCCATTGCAATATTCCCATAGGATTGTCCGCGAACTGCAGAACCAGCAACTTTTGCAAAAGATGTTCGCGCAAACCCTTCAGGCAAACAATATCGTCTTCTGCCATGCGGTTGGTTTCCACCATCGCACGTTTAAACATCAAAATGGCGTCAATCGCATCTGGATTGTCTAGCCGGGCCGGATTGCCAAGATAATTTCCGTGATAAACAATTCTATCGCCTGGCTGC
>CAXGXG010000376.1:0-1805 GCA_964013525.1 uncultured Alphaproteobacteria bacterium
ATGAGAAAAGGCGGCGTGCCGTATCTGCCATATCGCAGGTTCAGCACCGCCGCCTTTTACCTCTCCCCCGAAAGCTCGTCAGGTGGTTGTTCTATCTTTTATAATACAGGCAAAGGTTTAAGATTTCCTTACCTATTCAAAACTAAACTGTTCGAAAATATTAACAATGAACGGCCATGCCAGCGCGTGGGTGAATAAAATCGCTGCTGCCAAAAAGGCGGTCATTCCCCAAAACAGCTGATAGGCATTGGCCTGATTGACATCACGTGTACGCGCATAGCGAAAGGTGATATAAGGTAGAATTCCAAACACCACCATAAAAAACAGTGTTCTGATCAGAATGGTCAAAACCTGATCAATAATTCCACCGCCATCGAACAGCGTTGAAAATCCCGGCCCAAATAACAGGCTATCGATTAACGGCTCTCCGAAAATGTCACCCAGCCCATTTGTATCTACGTAAAAGTATGAATACAACACAGCAAAGAACAGGGAAAATATAAAGGCAAAACCCGCGACACGTCTGCGCCGTTCGGATTCACGGCGTTCTACGATATCTTCCATTTTGCCGCCGCGGCGCACTTTGCGCTCTAGGTTCATTCGGTCTGCGCCTGGGCGCGTGGCAGAGTTTTTTTGATCAGACATATTCGGTCCCCCCGATGGTATGTGTTTAAGTATATTAAATTAGGATTTACTGTCGTCAGAGCCTTGGCCGATAATATCAGCCCAGCTCATGCCGCTGTCACCGTCATCCGCTTTCGAAACGTCCTGAGGTTTTTGTGTTTCATTTTCCATTGGCGCCTCTGACTGCGGCGGTTCGGCCGGCTTGGAATCTGCGCTCGTATCAGGTCCTGCGGGTTGTACAGGCTCGTTTTCCTCGGCCGGCATTCCCATCAGGTTCGCCCAGCTCATTGGCTCATCAGGGATCGATTGTTCAGCATCAGATCGATCAACAGGGCCGCTTTCAATTGGCGTTTTTGCTGCAGCTGTTTCCTCGGGCTGGCGTTTTTCTTCGGTTGGAATCGGCGGATCTCCATCACCGGTGCCGAAAATCTGGTTAAACAAATCATCTTCGTTCGGTTCCAGTTTATTGGCACCCGGCATATCCGCCATAATGTCGTCCCAATCACTTGGTCCATCGTCGTCGCTGTTTGCCGTATCGGCGGTGCCATCTTCGGAGCCGCCACCAATAACATCCATCCAAGACAGTGGCTGTCCATCACCTGTTTCAAATGGCGAGTCTTCTTTCTTGATATCCTTCGGACTACCCTTTAACTTTGGCGCAGGGGCATCGTCGTTATCGTTCAAATCCTCGCGCGAAATATAACCCTCAACCTCGGCCAAATTGGCAAGGGCCAGCGCACTGTTGGAAATCGGGTTGGCATCAGGCCCGGCCATGCCAAAACCTGCATTCAGCGCAGCAATATATTCGCTGTTGTCGTTTTCAAGTGGCATTCCATCCGGATCCCATTCCTTGGACCGCAAACGTTGCATCACGGATTTGACCTCCTGCAGGCCTCTCAGCACATCTTCAGTCGGGGGTGGGACAGGCAAAAATCGCTGAACCCGCATGGTTTTGGCAAAGCCCTGATCGGAATAGTAAACCTGAATTTCTGTCACGTGCGGTCCGAATGCACAGATTGCCCGCCCTTCAGAGAACGAGCGCAATTCATCATAATCGGCGCGCGCACGCACCTGAACACTGGCCTGACCGCCATCTGCATAATTTTTTCCGCCGGACTGCCCTTTCGAATAACCCGACACTTCCGTCACATAGGCCTGGCCAACGGTCTTTTCAAAGAAGT
>CAXGXG010000377.1:0-1788 GCA_964013525.1 uncultured Alphaproteobacteria bacterium
TCCACCCCGTCGGCAAATGCAGTGCTCATGGAAACTTTGTACATTTTAGCGGATCAGGGGCATCAGGAGCATGCAGGTCGTTTGGATGCATTGATGTGTGCCTTTGCGGGCGAGCTGGATTTGGCCCCTTATGCGATGGGAGGATATATACGTACAGCTATAAATTTTCTGAATTCGCCGTCCGGCCATTGCAACACGCCGCCATGCAAAGTATGATATTCACAATTGCAGCAAACCAAACGTACGTACAGGAATGCATATGACAATGATTGATATCCCCGCCAAAGATGAATCCGGCACATTCAAAGCCTATGTCTCTCGCCCCAATGGGGACGGCCCACACCCTTGCCTTGTGGTTTTACAGGAGATTTTCGGCATAAATCAGGTGATGCGCGACATCTGTGATGAAATGGCTGAACAGGGCTATATCGCCATTTGTCCGGATCTGTTCTGGCGAATTGAACCCGGAATTGAACTGACAGACAAAACAGAAGAAGAATGGGAAAAAGCCTTTGAACTGTTCAAAGCATTTGATGCCGGCAAAGGTATGGAAGATATCCAGTCGACGTTGAATCAGGCACGCAAGTTGGATGGTACAAACGGCAAGGCTGGCACCATCGGCTTTTGCCTAGGCGGAAAATTGGCATACCTCAGCGCGACGCGTACGGATACAAATTGTTCCGTCGGCTATTATGGTGTGGATTTGGGTTCCCATTTGGACGAGGCCAAAAACATTTCTAACCCATTGCTTTTGCATATTGCAGGTCAGGATCAATTTACCCCTGAAGAAGAAAAAAATACGGTGATGGAAGGCCTTAAGCCTTATGATCTGGTTTATCAATATGAATATCCAGAACAGGATCATGCCTTCGCACGACCGGGGGGCGAGCATTATGATGCCCAAGCGGCCAAAAAGGCCAACGACAGAACCGCAAAATTCTTGGAAACCTACCTGAAATAACCCTTTAACCCGCGGATCCTTTTATGGTTCAACTGCCGGACGATGAAGCCAAAGACCTTCTTAACCAAGCGATCACAGCCGGGCGCAAGCGTATTTGTGACCTGATTGAAGGTAACGGCATTCATAAATCAACAGTCCGCGTTTCGCAAAAGGAAGTGGTCCTGGTTCCTTTGCGAATTCATTGCGCTTTTGATGTCAGTCCGGTCATTCATGAAAAGCATGATAATGATGTTCGCGATGCCCGCGTTATTGAGGTTGCAGACCGGGATGCGATGAACCGGATGATTGAAAAAACCGTCCGGATCCTATGCGATGAGCCCAAGGCCCGCCCTGCCCTGATTGACGCAGCAAAGGCCGGCGATTACGGAACCAATACGGATAAAACCGCGCTATTAAAGAACTATCGACAATATTTTAAAACGGTTGAACCCTGTCAGGCCTGTGATGGCACGGGCAAGGATGATTGCCCGCAATGCCGAGGCAAGGGGGAACAGGGCTGCCGGAAATGTCATGCCAAGGGCAATATTCCATGTGACAACTGCCGCGGACACAAACGGATTCCCGGACCTAACGGAGACATGATCCCGTGCCCCGAATGCAATGCGCGCGGTGCGCTGCCATGTCCGAATTGCAACGGCCGCAAGACCCTGACATGTCAAAATTGTCACGGCAAGGGGCAGACCACATGCCGCCAATGTGGGGGCAGCGCGAATAAAACAGTTATTCTGTCCGTTGATTATCAGCTTAAGCTAAAGCCGGAGGTTGAGTTCGTAAAAACACCACCACATGAGATGCCTGCCGAACCTTTGACATTATTGACACAAGGC
>CAXGXG010000378.1:0-1732 GCA_964013525.1 uncultured Alphaproteobacteria bacterium
ATTTCCTGCTGTGAAATCTGATAACCTTGGGGCAAATCCGCATAAAAATAGTTTTTGCGTTCAAAAACGGATGTCAGATTGATTTTGGCATTCAAGCCCAATCCTGTGCGGACGGCCTGCTCCACGCAATAATCATTAATAACGGGCAGCATGCCGGGCATTGCCGCATCAACGAATGAAACCTGACTATTAGGGGCGGCACCGAATGCGGTGGCGGCACCAGAAAACAATTTTGCCTTGGACGTGACCTGACAGTGGATTTCCAACCCCATGACCACTTCCCATGCGCCTGTATCGCCCTGAATCAATTCTGCCATTTGAAAAACCTTTTCATTTTTGAATGTCTAAAAATCTTGGGACAGGATAAACCCGAACAGCCGTCATCGCAATAAAAAAGCCGTATATGCCTTTAAAAAGCCTGAAGCAGGTAGTTGATTTGATAAAACCCGTTTGCGCTACTGTATCCACAAAACTGTTGCGCTCCTGCGGGGGTTAGAACACCACCTTCGCCAGGTATGCCCTCAATATTGACGCCCCTATTAAAGGCCTTGCACACTTCCTGATCTACATTCATATAGTAAAATCCGCGATCACCCGCACTGGTTCCTACGCCCCAATCGTATAGGTCTGCATCACATTCGATCCAAAACTGTGTGCTTCCTTCCGTAGCTGGCTCGCCAGGATAGCCCATCCCATAAGCCGTGCCCGCAAAAGCTTCTGCCGGCGGTTTTATAAACTCCACGTCCCCGCCTTCAGGCGCGAACAGGCAATCTTCACCACTGTCGCAAGTGATCCAGTCGGACGCGCATTGGGTGCCGCCATGAAAAACAATATCTTGCTGGCTGGTCCCCCGCACATTCATACGCGTGATCCCGACAGACAGGCTGGATAAAAACTGGGCCATTTGTGCGGAGATCAGCGCGGCCCGCTCTTGGGATATACCGCCGCCGCCGCGACCTGAACTCGTCACCGCATAGGACAGGGCCGCAAACAAGGCCACCGCAATCAGGATCAAAAACAAGGCATTTCCATGTTCAGAATATCGTGATTTGGAATTGGGCATAGATTTTAAAGAAATAATGGATTGCGATCAAAACAGCTTGAGACGCTATTTGACAAACATCATAAAGACATTTTTTTTATACGCAATTCCTATTGCCTTATATAAACAAAAACCGTGCGCTTGGCACGGTTTCTGAACTCTAAAGACTGATCTGTGCTTACTGCGCGCTGTGTTGCGCCTGCAAAGCTTTCATTTCGGCAATGGTGAATTGCACCATCTCCTGTTTGGTCAGGATGCCGTCATTATTCGTGTCTGTTTGGTTAAACATCGCATCATTTTTGGCTTCCATTTCGGCCTTGGAAATGACACCGTCATTGTTGGTATCAACCTGCTGGATACGATAATCGATGATTTGATTAATTTGTGCTGTCGCATTGTTTTGTGCGTTTGCAACTGTTGCCCCTGAGGTCAGGGCAGCTGTTATTGCCAATGTTAAAATCGTCTTTTTCATGGGATGTCCCTTTTCGTTCAATACGGTCTGTTTGGGCGGGCCGCCTATCACATCCGGCCGCGCCCTCAATCACCCGAACAATACAAGGGTGAGGAAAGTTCCGAAAAAGCTGGCCTACACTTGGGTTTTCCCACCAATCAATGGGACAAAGCTAAAATCATTCACCCAAATTGCATAGCTGATCAAAAGCAAGTACAACCCGCATCCGGCATATAGCG
>CAXGXG010000379.1:0-1720 GCA_964013525.1 uncultured Alphaproteobacteria bacterium
CAATTCTTCGGCCGTATCCTGATCAATTCCCATTTCCGCCAGTGCCTGGCGTGTGTCTTGATAGGCCTTGCCTGTGGTGATGATACCAAGACGTTTGCGTTTGGGGTTAAAGATATTTTTATCCAGTCCGTTGGCGCGTGCATAGGCTTTGGCCGCGGGCAGTTTAAAATCAACCAGGCGGTCCTCTTGTTCGATCGGTGGGTCATACCAACGAATTGAAAGGCCACCTTCGGGCATTTCGAAATCTTCAGGCGTGATGAATTCCTGGTTCAGTGGGTCTGTTGAAATCGAAGCTGAAGAATCGGCAAAGTCACTAACGACCTTAAATGCGCTCCAGCATCCGGAATAGCGTGACATGGCAATGCCATGCAGGCCCAGCTCTAGCGCATCCTGAATACCGGCAGGATGTAAAACTGGCATCATGGCATGAACAAATGCCTGTTCAGACTGATGCGGAAAGGTTGAGGATTTGCAGGCATGATCATCACCGGCCAGCGCCAAAACGCCACCGTGAAGGGCTGTACCTGCGGCATTGGCGTGTTTCAATACATCCATGGACCGATCGACACCGGGGCCCTTGCCATACCAAATACCCGTAACACCGTCATAACGCGCCTTTTTATTCAGTGCCAGCTGCTGCGTTCCCCATACGGATGTTGCCGCCAGGTCTTCGTTCAGGCCGGGATGAAAGGTAATGTTATGATCGGGGAGAAACTTTTTGGCGCGGCCGAATTCAATATCAACACCACCAAGGGGTGATCCACGATAGCCTGATACAAATGTAGCGGTGTTTAAATTGGCGCGCTTATCAATTAAATGCTGCATCATCGGAATGCGGATCAAAGCCTGCAAGCCGTTCAGGTATATCCGACCCGAAGGTTCGGTATACTTGTCATCCAATGTCACTGTGCTGCGTACCATGTGTGTTAATATAGTTTCCTTTTGCAAACGACGCAAATAAATTACGAATTCTTAAAAATTAACTGTTATTATTAAAAATCATTTTGATTTCGGCCCTTCGCATGCTAAATCAATACCCAACGTCCTGACTATGGAATTTGGGTCCTTTAAACATGTGATCCGGTTCGAACCATAAATTTAGACGTAGAAAGAGGTGATTTAATGGTTCAGGTAACAGTACGTGATAACAATGTTGACCAGGCCCTGCGTGTTTTGAAAAAGAAAATGCAACGCGAAGGTCTGTTCCGCGAGATGAAAACACGCCGGCACTACGAAAAGCCGTCTGAAAAGCGCGCACGCGAACAATCCGAAGCGGTCCGCCGCTATCGTAAACTGGAGCGCAAGCGTAAAGAGCGTGAAGGTTATTGATCTGCATTCAATGCATCAATAGCATTTAGAGAATAAAGATAAAGCGCCCATTGGGCGCTTTATTTTTTTGATTTCTCTGGCGGCAGGTCTTATGCGATGGCAAATAACCCGACAATACAGCCAAGGCCGATGGCCCAGATGATGGACCGCACAGTTGCAACATCCGTTATATAGGCAAATATGTATGCAATGCGCGAAATTACGAATGCACCGGCCAGCATATCGACTTTGACCTGATCCGCGCCTGCGATATGCGCGACAAGTACCGCGGCTGCGAAAAACGGGAAAACTTCAAAGCTGTTTTCGTGTGCCCAGAATGCGCGTTTCTTGGCGCCTTTTTGTTTGGCTAGAAATTCGCGTGGGCTGTGGTTGTTAAATTTAGGATCATATT
>CAXGXG010000380.1:0-1710 GCA_964013525.1 uncultured Alphaproteobacteria bacterium
CCCAGATTTGCATTGCCGCAGCGTTCACCGATGCCATTGATGGTGCCTTGGACATGACTAACGCCAGCGACCACGGATATGAGTGTATTGGCTGCCGCTAGACCACTGTCATTGTGGGCATGTATCCCGATTTTTTGATCGAATTTTCTGACAACATCTTCCGTTGCTTGACTGATAAATTCTGGAAGGGATCCCCCATTTGTATCGCAAAGCACCAATGTGTCCGCACCGCCTTTTTGCGCAGCTTCCAGCATATTCAAAGCAAAAGATGAAGATTTTTTATAGCCGTCAAAAAAATGTTCTGCATCAAAAATGACCCGTTTCCCATCCCTGACCAAATAGGCGACCGAACGTTCAATCAACTCTGCATTTTCATCTGCATTCAAGCCGAGTCCTTTTTCAGAATGAAGTTGCCAGGTTTTCCCAAAAAGTGTGACCACCGGTGTTTCAGCCTCGAGCAGGGCATTCAGATTGGGGTCCGATTCAATTTTATCCGGCCATCGTGCTGTTGAACCAAAGGCACATATTTGTGCCTGTTGCAAATTCAATTCCTTTGAGCGCAGAAAGAATTCCTGGTCTCGCGGGTTGCTCCCGGGCCAGCCCCCTTCAATGATATTTATGCCGAATTCATCCAGTTTTGTTGCGATCCGTAATTTGTCTTCTACGGACAGGTTCACACCTTCCCCCTGAGTTCCATCCCTGAGGGTAGTGTCAAATAATTCGATCTTTTTTAAGTTTTTTTTCATTATTCTGTAAAAAGCCAAGGCTGTGATTTTTGATGATTTTCTTCAAATGCTTTTATATCTTTTTCAAAGGATAGAGTCAATTCAATTTCGTCCAATCCTTTCAATAAGGCATCCTTTCTAAACCCCTCCAATTCAAAATTGAACGTATTGCCTGATGGGTCAGTTAAGGACTGTTTATCCAATTTCACATTTAAAGAGAATCCTGGTTTAGATTCAGAATTCTCAAAAAGAGCTTGGATATCCTTTTTGTTCAATGTGATTGGTAGGATACCATTCTTGAAACAGTTGTTATAAAATATGTCTGCAAAACTTTCCGCAATGATAGCCTTGAACCCAAAATCTGCCAAAGCCCACGGAGCATGCTCACGGCTGGATCCACAGCCAAAATTTTCTCCGGTTAATAAAATGGAAGCTCCTTTATAACGATCCTGATTTAAAACAAAATCTTGATTTAGGGTGCGGTTGCTACAATCCTGACCAGGTTCACCATGATCCAAATAGCGCCATTCATCAAAAAGATTGGAGCCAAAACCAGTCCGATGAATAGATTTTAAAAACTGTTTTGGTATAATCGCATCAGTATCAATATTGGCACGATTTAATGGCGCTACAATACCAGTAAATGTTTGAAATTTTTCCATCTTAATTATTCCAATTGGTTGTCACATTAACAAAATGACCTTTAATTGCAGCAGCAGCGGCCATGGCAGGGCTTACCAAATGTGTCCGTCCGCCAGATCCCTGGCGTCCTTCAAAATTTCGGTTTGATGTTGATGCGCAGCGTTCACCTGATTCTAAACGATCCGCATTCATAGCCAAACACATAGAACAGCCTGGATCCCGCCATTCAAACCCTGCATTCAGGAATATTTTATCCAACCCTTCCTTTTCAGCTTGTTCTTTTACAGGACCAGACCCAGGAACAACCATAGCCAATTTGATAGAATCAGCAATTATTTTACCT
>CAXGXG010000381.1:0-1708 GCA_964013525.1 uncultured Alphaproteobacteria bacterium
ACAATTGGTCCGGTAATCGCGTAACCGTTCGTGACTGGTTTGAATTAACACTCAAAGAAGGCCTTACGGTATTACGTGACCGCCAGTTCACAGCGGACATGCATTCCAAAGCCAGCAAAGATATCGAGGATGCCGCGATTATGGAAGCCGGCCAATTTATTGAGGATGGCGGACCATCGGCCCACCCGATCCGCCCGGACTTTGTTCAGGAATTCGATAATATCTATTCCCAAACCGTATATCAAAAAGGATCACATGTCTTGGGCATGATGAAAACCATCCTGGGCGATGATATCTGGCGCAAAGCAATGGATGAATATTTTGACCGTTTTGACGGGCAAGCTGTTACGTGTGAGGATTTTGTCGATGTGATGGAGGAAGTTTCCGGCATTGATATGACACAATTCCGCCGCTGGTACAGCCAGTCCGGCACGCCTGAAATTCAATATGATGGCCATTATGATGCCAAGGCGAAAACCTACACCCTGACCCTCAAACAAAAAACGCCATCAACCCCGGATCAACAGGACAAGGGTGCCCTTTATATTCCTGTCGCCGTTGGCCTGATCGGTCAGGATGGCAAGGATATCGATTTAACATTAAACACGGACAATTCCGCATCAGAGAAAACAAAAGTTCTTCACCTGACGGAAGAAGAACAAACCTTCACATTCACAAATGTTGAAGGCCCTGTTGTGCCTTCGGTACTACGCGGTTTCTCGGCACCTGTAAAAATCACGTCTGATGTCTCTAATGAAGATCTTATCTTCCGCATGGCAAATGATAGTGACGGCTATAACCGCTACAGCGCTGCCAAAACGCTCATGAAAAAAGCATTGATCAATATGGCAGACGAACTGGCTTCTGGATCAACCCCTGTGATGGATCCGAAAATTCTGGACGCGTACGACCATATCCTAACACATGCTATGGATGGTGATATGGCATTGTCAGCTATGATGCTTTCCATGCCCTCCATGAACGAGCTTGTCGAGGCAAAAGTCCGCGAAGGAAAAGCCGACCCACTGGCGTTGGACAAGGTGCTGGATTTGGCGCGCGTCAGCATTCGTGCCAAACATGCCGCCCATATTGAAAACCTTTATGACACAACAAGTGCGCCTGCGGGCGAAACCTACGCAGTCACACCTGACCAAGTCGGCCGCCGAGCACTGCACAACACGCTGTTGGCATATATTGCAGAGGTTGAGGATTCCCTTGCGATCAACAAAGCGAAAAAGCAGTTCGACACGACAGACAATATGACGGAACGTGCCCACGCCCTCAGCACATTATCGCGCATCCATAACGCCAAAACGGTCGAGGCCAAAGAGGCGCTGGACACTTTTTACCAAACTTACAAAGATGACCAAAACGTTGTTGATAACTGGCTGCGTGTCAAAGCGGCAATTCCTGGCCCTGATGCGCTGGAAAACGTGAAAACATTGATGAAGCACGAAGCGTTTGATATCAAAAATCCGAACAAGGTGCGCGCGCTATTGGGTGGTTTCATGTCGAACGCCAAGGCATTTCATGCTGAAGATGGATCCGGCTATACCTTTATGGCCGATCAGATCATTCGTCTGAACGGCATCAACCCCCGTATGGGCGCAGGCCTGATGCGTCCGTTTTTGCAGTGGAACAAATACAGCGATCTGCATGCGGGTTTGATGAAGGCTGAAATTCAGCGCATCTTGAAAACGCCTGAGCT
>CAXGXG010000382.1:0-1703 GCA_964013525.1 uncultured Alphaproteobacteria bacterium
CGCCGGCTGTTGCCTTATCCGGGGGCGAACGCCGCCGTACGGAAATCGCCCGCGCCCTGGCATCACGCCCGCGGTTTATATTGCTGGATGAACCGCTGGCCGGTATTGACCCGATCGCAATCAATGATATTCGTGATTTGATCATGCATTTAAAAGACCGCGGGATCGGCGTTTTGATTACCGATCACAATGTCCGTGACATGCTGGATATTGTCGACCGTGCCTATATCCTACATGGTGGGCGTGTCCTGATGGAGGGCGCGCCAAAGGATGTCGTTGCCCATCCGGATGTCCGCCGTGTCTATTTGGGTGAAGGCTTCTCCCTTTAATCCTGTTTCTATACACATATATGAATTGTGGAGGGCGCATAGAAAAACGCGGGGCCTGTTGTAATCAGGACGCCCGCGGTTCGAAATAGGGGGATGGGGGATTATTTCTGATCTTATATAAAGCAACAAGTGTGCCGTTTTCCAAAAAATTAACGACTTCGTAACCAATTATTGCTATTCTGTATATGGGTTGAGGGAACAGATCCGATTGAAACCGTTGGTTTTATCCGGAAATGTTCAGGAATAAGAATAAAAATGGGGAGACGCCGTTATGGCACAACAGGGGCCACGTCTGGAACTCAGACAATCTCAAACATTATCGATGACACCGCAATTGCAACAGGCGATCAAGCTGTTGCAAATGTCCAATCTGGAGCTGAATGACTATCTGGAAGAGCAGCTGGAGGTTAATCCGCTGTTGGAACGTCAGTCTGCGGATGATGCCACCGCCCTTGACCGTGATGATCCGTTAAAATCCGATGCAGAGGCTGATTACCATGATTTGCAGGCCCAGCGTGAGAAGGAAAAAGAGCGCCACGATGATTTGCGCCAAAATCAGGAAGAGTTTAAAGGCAACGAGGCGCCATTGGCATCCGAAGGCGACCTTGATACCGAATATGATAACAATTGGACCAATTCCAGTGAATCCGATTTAAAAGACCCGTCCGTCCATGAAACCCGCGATCAATCAATGAATTCGATTTCCGGTACCGGCGGCAGCATGACATTCGACAGCCCGGAATACAGCCTGGAAAACCGTATTTCGGACGAGGCGGATTTATTTTCCGCGCTTGAAGATCAGGTGCGTTTGCACTTTGCCGACAATCAGGATCGTGCCTTGGCCGCCGTCTTTATCGACCATTTGGATGAAGCCGGATACCTGAATTGTGATCTGAACCGCATGTCCAAGGATACGGGCATATCCCTTCAAAAATTAAACAGCGTTTTGAAAACTCTGCAGGCGTTTGAGCCAACGGGTATCTTTGCCCGCTCGCTTCAGGAGTGTTTTGCCCTGCAGTTGGAAGAAAAGGGCCGTATGGACCCGATGATGAAACGTTTTTTAGACAATCTGGAAATGTTGGAACGTCACGATTTCGCCGGCCTTCGCAAAACCGTCGGTTGCGATGAAGAAGACATGACCGACATGTTGAGCGAAATCCGCCGTTTGAACCCAAAACCCGCCACGGTTTTCGATCAGCTGATCAGCCAGACAATGATCCCGGATGCGATCATGAAGCCGATCCCGAAAAGCGAGGGTGGCGGATGGTCCGTACAATTGAACAACGAAACCCTGCCACGTGTTTTGGTCAATAAAACCTATTATGCTGAGATTAAACAAGTTTTTACCATTACAAACCATGGGAAAATAGCTGG
>CAXGXG010000383.1:0-1684 GCA_964013525.1 uncultured Alphaproteobacteria bacterium
CGGATCAACCATTCCGGCCGGGATTTCCAAAATATAGGGGTCGCGTTCTTCTTTGTTAAAGAAAACACCTGTCCGAAACTGCTGGCAAAGAAGAAAGCTGTCAGCGGACCTGACATAGATCAGAACTGCAATTGAATCCGTGCAGTGTAAAACTTCACGATTCATTGCGGGCAAATGGATTTCCTGATCCTTAAGGCTTAAAGGCTTTAGGTCATATTCCTTTAAGGTGTTGAAACCCTCATACAGAGTTTTCTCATTTACGATTATTGCGTGGGAGGATGTCATGACTTCACCTTCTAATTATGCTATTTCAATACTCTATGAAAACAGAAGTCCTAAATCCAGAGCTGATTTTAAATGCATATGCCCAAGGGGTCTTTCCCATGGCCGATGATAAAGAGGCTGAAGAAGTTTATTGGTATGCACCGAAAATGCGTGGGCAGCTTTCCATTGATAACCTGCACGTTCCACGTCGTTTGCGAAAAACCGTGCGTCAGGCCCCTTATGAAATCTGGTTTAACCGTGACTTTGAAGCGGTTATTCAAAAATGTGCAGATGTTCGTGCTGAAACCTGGATTAATGATGCCATCAAAGACGTCTTTACGGAGCTTCATCATATGGGGTTTGCCCATTCTGTCGAAGCGTGGAATGGCAATGAATGCGTTGGCGGTCTTTACGGATTGGCGCTGGGTGGGGCTTTTTTCGGTGAAAGTATGTTTTCAACGCAAACAGATGCCAGTAAAATTGCGCTTGTGCATCTGGCAGCACACCTGAACCGGCAGGGCTTTGAGATACTGGATACGCAATTTGTGAATGATCATTTGATGCAATTCGGTGTTTACGAGGTTCCGCAAGCGCAATATATCAAAAACTTAAGGTCCGTGATTGGCAAGAATGTCAGCTTTACACCATCAGACTATTCGTCCAACAAAGCATCTTCTTCTTCTTCAGAAAGCGTATCTTCGTCAGATGCGGGCTCTTCCGCGCTTTCATCATCTTCAGCCTCTGTCTCGTTTGCCTCAGATGCAGGTGCGGTCGAATTGCTCTTACAATCAATTACCCAAACGTCATAAACGGGGTGATCCATCGCTGACAGGGCGGGGCTGGATGCAAACATCCATCCGCTGAAAATCCAGTGCGATTCATCCGTATCCAAGTCTTTTTGCCAAACTTCCAAAAAGGCAGCGGATTCAGGCGTGTCGATCGGATCAGATTTGCGGCATGCGCGAACGCGGATAAAAAGGTTCTTGCCAAAGCGAACCGTTTGATTGATGCCGGTTTCAAAGGTTTGTATGCGACCGGAAACCTTATCCAAGCCACGCAAAATTGCAGTATCCATATCCTGCATGTCTGCATGGGCAGGGGCGCTGATTACAGTCATCAGCATCATGAGTATGGCAAAAAAGAATTTTCGCATTAGTTTTCCATGTCTGTCTGGTTATCAGAATTTTCAAGTGACACAGGCATTTCAGATGCCTCTACATCAGGTGTTACGTCAGAAGACTTTTCTTCACCCGAATCATCCCCTTTAGAGAAACTGTATATAGCCTGACCCAAAAGCGCTTCAAGCCCGGGTGTGGACTGCGTATATTCAATCATATCACCCTCGGCCAGCATTTCCGGATCCGCGCCAGGTTCCAAAGACAAGTATTTTCCGCCTAGCAGGCTTTCGCTGCTGATCACA
>CAXGXG010000384.1:0-1671 GCA_964013525.1 uncultured Alphaproteobacteria bacterium
CCGGCCTGACCGCCGTTGTTGTGCTGGCTGCCGTAAGAATCGTGAGTGTTTTCATTATGACCGGGAATGTCACTGCGTAATCTGAAATCCATGAATGGTTTCTCCTTATCTCTAATGTCTTGATCGCGTGATGGCTACATTCAACTCTATAGTGTGAATATACATATTCATACGCTGATTCTGTGGATAAGTCGAGCGGATTCTGAATTTTTTACGGATGCAAAAGGGGGCTTAGTCTTTGGGATTCAGAATGGATTTCTGATAATAAAACCCCTTGATAAAGCGGCCGTCAACGCGGGCATAGCATGGATTTTCACCCCAGCGCACATAGCCCAAACGTTCATACAGGTCGATGGCGGTTTTCTGGGTTTCACGCACATCCAGCTGCATCATGGCATAACCTTTTTCAATGCTGAGGTTCTCTGCTGTTTGCATCAGTTCACATCCGATATCGTGACCACGCGCCCATGGAGCGACAAAGTTGGCAAGAACATTGACTGCAAAGCTTTGCGCCTGATTGTGACGCGATGGTTCGGCAATTTGGACCGCACCGCAAATGACACCGTCCAGACGGGCCACCATTAAATGACGTTCAGGAACCATTAAAACACCATACCAGTAGCGTTCCAGCGTTTGGCGTGGTGGACTTTTCGTCCATCCGAAACCGCCGCCGGCCTGAATGGTTGTTTCTGTAATTTCACACAGGTCGGCCATGTCGCCGGCTGATAAGCTTTCGATGATCTCTGTTGTCACCACAGGAGCCAAGGGTTTTTTGGCGAGATTTTGCATTTCAATTTCCCCCTTTGAAATACGTTGATGTGGATTTACCCTTCCCCAAGGGCAAATATATCTGCATGTGGTATAGATATATTATAAAGAAAACGTTAAAAGAAACAAGCAGTTCCAATTTTGGTGTGAAATTATTAAGAAATATACGGTAGGATAAGCGCTATGATGACATTACGATCCCTTTTTCTGGTTTTGGCAACCACATTGATCCTGCCGCTGAGCGCTGCAGCCCAACAACCTGAGGCCCGTCACCCTGCATTGGATACGCTGGCGCAAAACGGCTATGATGTGACTTTTATCGGGAATGACTTTGGCGTTGACGGCTGGCTGATCAATGATAACGAGGGTCGCGTGCAATATGCCTATGAAACGCCGGAAGGCGGATTGATTACAGGCATTTTATTTGCGCCGGACGGCAGCCTGCATACCGCCAAACAGGTCAAAGATTTCCAGGAAGTGGTGGAACAGGGCAATCAAAAAGCCATGGCCTTTAATTCCCAAGTAGAAGAAACCGGCGCGCCAATTTCCGAGCGGATTTATGCGGAGGTTGAAAAATCGAAATGGTTTGCCGTTGGCGATGCGGATGCACCTTATATCTATACATTCATGAATCCGACATGTGCGCATTGTATTGATTATTGGAACGATCATATGAAGGCGTTGGTCGATGACGGTCAAATTCAAATCCGTTTTGTCCCTTTCGGTCAAGCGGATGAAAACCGCGAAGCGTCTGCATTGTTGTTAACCGCACCGGATGCCGAACAACGCTGGCGCGCCTATGCCGATGGCGACGCGGATGCCTATGATGTTGGCGATGTCAGGATTCCGGATGGTATGTATGACGCGGTAGATGTCAATTCAGGCATTTTTTCAAAACGCAAA
>CAXGXG010000385.1:0-1668 GCA_964013525.1 uncultured Alphaproteobacteria bacterium
TTTTGCCAGTTATGGCGATAGGGGCTTACCGTATCGGGATCCGGGAAAACATCTGTTTGATGGTGTAGCCATCCGTGCCATTCCGGCGGAACCTTGCTGGCCTCTGCCGATCCTTTATAAACCACCCAGCGGCGCTGGCGTGTGCTGTTCGGCCGTGGCTTGCCGGTAAAATAGGTGTTCCCGAAAAGGTCGGTTCCAACCTTCTTGCCTTTTAAGGCTGTAAAAAGGCTGATTTGCAAAGTTGATAAAATTCCGAAAAATGATTTGATCGATGTCAGCATATTCCTAAAGTCCTTTGGTGTCTGGCGCGTAGTTTATCGCTTTTGATTTGATTTTCCAAGGGAAATAGACGACACTTGCCCCGTTCTATGCAAGATATGAATTCACATCGCAGTTGTTCGGTCTATAACCCTGACTTCAGCCATTGGCTGGATGCGGTGTATCGTGACACGCACGCCAGCCACATCTGGTCGGCGGGGGCACGGTATATGTCTGCATTGTCAGATGACCTCTTCACAGCATTGGAAGAGGGCAGCGACAAAGAGCAAGCTGTTGAAACGGCCAAAGATGCAGGCTTGCCCGAGGGATTAATCAAAACCATACTTCAGGCCGATGCACAAGGGTATGACCATTTGCCCGGATTGTCGCGTTTGGCAAGGGAAGGGCAGGAGGACCTGTTTATTGCCTATGCTATTTTTGACAAAGCGTTTGTTGAGGCGGCATTGACCGGGTCAGATGTCCGCAATCAGGATGAAGGGTCTGTTCGCGCCTCGGAAATTTGGGCGCGGCTCACGCACTATATCTGGCAAGGTTGTCGGATCGTTTTGGTCGAAGACAGCGTTGAAGATATTGAGAGCGCCCGTAACGTCACAACGCTGGAGCCGGGGGCAACCGTTCAGGATGTCAGGCAATCGATCATTGATGAATGGGGGCGCGGAATTCAGGTTATAGATATTTATTGTCTTCGCAGCAGTTGGGATGAGCCCTTGCTATCCAGCGATATAACGATGCGCCCGGATACAGAGGGCAAGAACGAAAATTCAATTGAGGGTGAAAAAACGGACCGTTCCTATGGATAAAAATTATTACAATCCGGAGCGCCTGGTTAAAATTTGCGGTCTGAACACTCAGGATACCGTCGATGCGGCTGTTCAGGCCGGTGCGGCGATGTTGGGTTTTGTGTTTTACAGTGCCTCACCACGTGCCATCAGTCCGGAACTCGCCACAGAATTTGTTAAGCGTCTGCCCACAAACGTAAAGGCGGTCGGTTTGTTTGTGGATCCGGATGATGCCTGGCTGGAGCAGGTTCTGGGTCAGGTCCCACTGGATATGATTCAATTACACGGTGATGAAAGTCCAGATCGTGTGGGCGAGATCAAGGCTTATTACCCCCTGCCGGTGATTAAGGCGATCAAGGTCGCATCAGAGGAAGATCTGGAACAGGTGCTTCATTACAGGCATCGTGCAGATATTATCTTGTTGGATGCCAAGCCCCCGGCGAATGTGACCACGATGTTGCCAGGTGGAAACGGGATCAGCTTTGACTGGTCAATTCTGACCGATATTGCGATCCCCGGTCCCTGGATACTGTCCGGGGGGCTAAACCCATATAATGTGACGGAGGCGATTGAGACGACCGATGCCGTTATCGTAGATGTTTCAAGCGGG
>CAXGXG010000386.1:0-1623 GCA_964013525.1 uncultured Alphaproteobacteria bacterium
ACCGCCCATGCAGGTGAAGCCACAGGCCCTGAAACCATACGGGCGTGCCATGAAATGCTGGGCATTACGCGATTCGGTCATATGGTGCGCGTGGTTGAGGATGCAGATCTGATGCATCAGCTGGCGGAAAAGGGCTGCGTGGCTGAAGTCTGCCCGTCCAGTAATATTGCCCTCAAGGTTTATGACAGTCTGGATGATCATCCTTTGAATATCATGCATGAAGCCGGATTGAAACTGACACTTAACAGTGATGATCCGCCTTTTTTCAAAACAACATTGGGTCACGAATATGATCTGGGTGCCACACATTTCGGCCTAAGCCATCAGACATTAAACCGTTTTACAAAAAACGCAATTGAAGCTGCATTCGTTGATGAACAGACGCGTACACAATTGCTTGAACGGTTGGGACCCGTATAAACACGCCCCCGAAACCTTTGCAATTCGGCTGATAAGTGGTGTACGCGCACGGGTGGTGCGTTTTTTACTTTTTAGACTTTTTATAGTAGCGGCATAAATCCGTCACCGGACATTCTTCGCACAGGGGGGTGCGGGCCTTGCAAATATAGCGGCCATGCAAAATCAGCCAGTGATGCGAATCCTGCACGTATTCCGCAGGTATTTTCTTTTCCAGTTTCTTCTCAACCGCATTGACGGTTTTACCGGGGGCAAGGCCTGTCCGGTTGGATACGCGGAAAATATGCGTATCAACGGCGATGGTGGGCTGGCCAAAGGCAATGTTTAAAACAACATTTGCAGTTTTGCGACCAACGCCTGCCAGTTTGACAAGCGCATCACGCGTATCCGGAACCTTGGAATTGTGATGCGCAATCAGATCTTCGGATAATTTTATGACATTCTTGGCCTTGGAATTATACAGGCCAATGGTTTTTATGTGTTCTTTCAGACCATCCTCGCCAAGTGTCACCATGTCCTTAGGCGTGGTCACCTGTTGAAACAGCTTTTCAGTCGCCTTGTTGACGCCCACATCTGTGGCTTGCGCGGATAGGACAACCGCAACCAAAAGAGTATAGGTATTAACCGAATTCAGCTCCCCCTCAGGTTCGGGGTTTAGCGCGGATAGACGCTCAAAAAATTCTTTGATCTCAGCCTTTTTCATGGGATCTTATACCAATCACAGGCATGAAGGGCAAGGTTGCATGACGTTTACATCTCGGGCATTACCACGGCACAAACGTGGGCAGGGACTGATCATTACGGGCGCAACGGAGATATTCGGTGCGCATACCGTTTTATCAGGTTGGACGCAGGATGGTACGCTTTGCTTTTTAGGGTTTACCGATGACCTTGATATGATCGCCAAATATTATCCAAAGGCTGATATTCATCAGGGGACAGCGCCTGCGGATTGGCAATCATGTCAAAGCCTGTACGTCGAAGGAACCCCATTCCAAATCCGTGTTTGGCAGGCTCTGCAAGATATCAAGCCCGGCGTGACCACAACCTATGGCGAACTGGCGCAACATTTGGGAAAACCGAAAGGGGCGCGTGCCATCGGCGGGGCTGTCGGGGCCAATCCAATCAGCGTCAGGGTTCCGTGTCACCGCGTTCTGCACAGCGGGAATGCACAAGTTGGATATGCCTGGGGTGCAGACGTCAAAA
>CAXGXG010000387.1:0-1617 GCA_964013525.1 uncultured Alphaproteobacteria bacterium
CTAAAAAACCGGCACAATGCGCCGGGTGACTTTGCGCAAGCTTATGTTATTGCGCATGAGGTCGGACACCATGTCCAAAACATCACAGGCCTGTTAGAGCGCACCCAGCGTGTATCCGCACAATTGCCCGAGGCGCAAGCCAATGCCGTTTCTGTCAAAACCGAACTGATGGCGGACTGTCTGGCCGGTGTTTGGGCACATAGCGTTGAACAGCGTGACCTGTTGGAAAGCGGTGATTTTGATGAAGCCATCAATGCCGCCAGCCAAATCGGCGATGATATCCTTCAGGAACAAGCCCGCGGTTATTCTGTCCCGGATTCTTTTACACATGGCAGCAGTGCCGAACGCCGAGCGTGGTTTGACAAGGGGTTTCAGTCCGGAAACCCTGAGGCCTGTGACAGTTTTGCCCGTGCACAAGATTGATTGGATTTGAGAATTTAATACGGCCATAATCTAGACACAAATTTACGGTAGAGTTGTGTTTATGAAATGTAATCGCGGTAATGCATTGTTTTTGATTCTGATTGCTGTGGCTTTGTTTGCCGCGCTTTCCTATGCCGTGACGAATTCTGGTCGTGGTGGGGGTGGTATTGATCGCGAGCAAAGCCAGATCGAAGCCTCGCAAATCTTGAATTATGCATCCGGCGTGCGAACTGCGGTTCAGCGTATGCGCGTTGCGCGGGGGTGTTCCCGAACCGAATTGAACTTTGAAAACACAGCTATGGTTCACCCCGACTTTTGGGGCGGATCTACAAATACCAATGCGCCAACAGATGGTTCTTGTGATGTCTTTGGACCGGACGGCAGCTATTATGATGAAAATATCGGCGCTATGATAACAACCGATGTTTCCGTTGAAGGGGTGGGGACGGCATCAACCGATTTGCTTTTGTATATTACACGTGCAGATTCTACAGAGGCGCAAGCCTTGTGTACGGCTATAAATAACCTTTTAAAACTTGACGGAACATATGCTTCCGGTACGACACGAACATTGGATTGGTATTATGCGCGTGGCGCAGGATTGACCTATAACAATGCGCCGGGTGCCGGTAACCGTATTGGCGAGGACGGGGGTACGGCGTTTGCCGGTAATCCTGCCGGATGTTTACAAGGCAGCAGTTCCCATGACGGCGATACGCGAATTATCTATTATGTCCTAGAGGGCCTCTAAAACGCGCTAAACTCAGGGACCCGTATGCTTGACCAATATATCAGACCCTATATAGACCCACCATTAAAGGCGGTAACACACCGAATTTCCCGAACCGGATTGTCTGCAAATGCAGTGACAGTGGCTGGATTTGCGATCGGGGTTATGGGATTTGGCGCTTTGTTTTTTCAATCCTATGGTTTCGCGTTTGCCTGCTTACTGTTAAATCGCTTGTCTGATGGGCTGGATGGTGCGCTGGCCCGTCATAATGGGGAAACAGACCTTGGAGGATATCTGGATATCGTTCTGGACTTTATCTTTTATGCAGGGTTTGTATTCTTCTTTGTTTTAGGACAGCCGCAATTTGCGATCTGGGGGGCGTTTTTGCTTTTCTGTTTCATGGGGACCGCGTCTTCGTTTCTGGCCTATGCGATTATTGCCGCCAAAAAAGGGGTTAATCATAA
>CAXGXG010000388.1:0-1615 GCA_964013525.1 uncultured Alphaproteobacteria bacterium
GATTTGGAATGTACCGCTACCCGCGCAGATGTACAGCGTCGTGGTATGGTTATTGTTTCAGCTATTCAGGCAACGCTAACAGTTACTGCCCCGCGACACCTGTCGTTCCGCTTACAAACAATAGGGCGTCACTCGAAGATACAATTGATGATCTGAGTGCAAGCGGATCCACATACGGAAATATTGGTATGATCTGGGGGTGGCGCTTACTGTCTCCCGAAGCCCCCTTTACCGAAGGCGTTGATTATGATGATCCGCGGTGGGACAAGGTTGTAATTATGATGACAGACGGTGATAACACTATGGACGGCTGGTATTCCGCATATGGCAGTACCAGCAGTCATGGCCTGAATGCATACGACCTTGATGATAGGCTGAGCGAAACCTGCGAAAACATGAAAGATGAGGAGATTACCGTTTACACGATTACGTTTGAATCCGGTGTGGACGATGAAACGAAAGACATTTATAGAAACTGTGCAACGACTGGCAGTATGTATTCTCATGCACCTGACAATACAAAATTAAGTGAAATTTTTGAAGATATCGCCAATCAGCTTAGCCGTTTGCATATCACGCAATAATGATATCCCCGGTTTAATCCGAGTAAAAAAATCTGATATTGAAAAGAAGTGTAAGTTGAACTTTTATTCGTTTATTGTATTTGTAGACAGTACAGATATTACAGGATAGGAGTTTTATGTTTAAGAAGAACGTTATTGCACTGGGTTTAACCGCCCTTTTGGCAGCATGTACAGGTGTACAAACATCGGCACCGGTTGGAACCAGTCAAGAAATTCAAGCTGAGCAGGTTCGTCAGAAATCAATTATTTATTCGTCTTTTGTCGAAAATCAGGCCGACCTTTATCGTATATCCCTACCCATTCTATCCAGTAACGCTGAATTTTGCGGACAAAACGTCCGACCGATTACAGGCATTAGCGCCTGGAACATTTACGCCGTGCCTGAGGAGTTCCGTGCAGCTGCACAAGCGGAATACAACCTTGGCAACGATTTGATCGTTCAAAATGTTGTGCCAAACTCTCCCGGCGCGCGCGCAGGTGTTCGACCCGGTGATATTCTCTTGGCCGTAAATGGCCGCCAGATTCCAAAAGGTGCGCAGGCCGTACAAGCCGCGCAGGAGTATTTGAATGCCAGCGGATACAATAGTCTTGAACTTAGCTATGCGCGTAACGGCGTTGCGCGCACAACCTCATTACGCCCCGTGCCAGCATGTAACTACCCCGTTATGCTGGACAACTCCAGCCAGATCAATGCCTATGCAGATGGTGAGAAGATTATTGTAACACGTGGTATGACACGCTTTACCGAAAGCGATACGGAAACGGCCTTGGTTGTTGCCCACGAATTGGCGCACAATACAATGCAACATATCGACAAGCTCAAGCAAAACACCATGACTGGCTCATTGGGCGGTTTGGTTGTCGATTCCCTATTGGGCGCAGCCGGCATAAATACAGGAAACCAGTTTTCACAACTGGGCGGTGCCTTGGGGCAACAGCGTTATTCTATCCCGTTTGAACAAGAAGCTGACTACGTCGGAATGTACTATCTAGCACGTGCCGGCTACCCTGTGACGGGAGTTGCCGATTTC
>CAXGXG010000389.1:0-1608 GCA_964013525.1 uncultured Alphaproteobacteria bacterium
CTGGAAATTTAAACGAGATGTTTAAGAATCTTGTTGCTGCCGATGATTTGGAATTTCGATTTGGCACGGACGCTCCAACACTCCGAATTGACGGAATGACAATTGCTGGAAAATAAGCTTGTGGGAATTATTGGTCCCAAGGCATTCGCATGGTAAGATCAAGGGCGCTTAGATTAACAAACAAGAACCTGAGAATTTAAATGAATCAGGATCCCGGTCCAGCCAAGTCAACGCTGTTTTTGATGAAAAGGCTATGGAGAGACGCTATTCATGCCTATCTAGGCTGGATTGCACTGGCAGTGGTATTTATGGTCATCACGGCGGGGGCAACTTCGTATACC
This sequence comes from uncultured Alphaproteobacteria bacterium, assembly GCA_964013525.1. Taxonomy (GTDB): domain Bacteria; phylum Pseudomonadota; class Alphaproteobacteria; order Micavibrionales; family CSBR16-224; genus CATLPD01. The sequence goes on from CAXGXG010000389.1 coordinate 342, forward strand.
GCTTATTTGATGAAGCCGGTAATTGATGACGTCTTTGTCAAGCAGGATGAAGCCCGCCTTTGGGTTGTCGCGTTCTTGGTTTTATCCACGTTCTTTGTGAAAAGTATCGCAAGTTATGCCCAAGCGATGCTGATGCATTTTGTTGGTCTTCGGATTATCTCTGATATGCAGAACAGACTATTCATCCATTTGTCACGGATGGACATCGCCTTCTTTCACCGCCATCCGACAGGAACATTAATCTCACGTTTCACAAATGACATTCATCAAATGAAGGTCGCCGTATCAAATGGGCTGACAGGCGTAGGTAAAGATTTGATGTCATTGATGGGTCTCGTGTACGTCATGTTCCTTCAAGATTTTGATCTGGCTTTGGCAACGTTCTTCGTTTTCCCAATCGCCATTTACCCCATTGTGCGCATTGGTAAACGCATGCGCAAAGTGACGGCAAACACACAAAAGGAAGTTGGTTTGTTTCTTACAATTCTGAACCAGACTTTTCAGGGCATCCGAATGATCAAGGCTTATAGCATGGAAGCATATGAATCTGATCGGGTCGCCAAAAATGTTGAGACAATTCGTCAACTCAACATGAAGGCCGCTCGGATACAAACTATGGCGCGGCCAATTATGGAATTTTTGGGAGGTCTCGCCATTTTTGTCGTCATAATTTACGGTGGGTTCCGGGTTATAGATGGCATTACAACCCAAGGTGCCTTCTTTTCGTTCATGACTGCACTTCTGATGGCTTATGACCCAATGAAACGCCTGGCTGGACTTAATGCCAGCATTCAGGCGGGACTGGCAGGCGCTGAAAGGCTTTATTGGCTAATTGATCAAAAACCCTTCATTGTAGACAAAAATGACGCGCATGAATTAGGCCGTGTCTCTGGAGATATTCATTTCAAGGATGTTTCATTCTCATATATCCCCGGACGACCCGCACTTGCGAACATATCTCTTCACCTGCCCGCAGGCCAAAAAGTTGCTCTCGTAGGACCGTCGGGCGCAGGCAAGTCTACGATGCTTAATCTCATTCCCCGATTTTATGATGTGGATACTGGTAGCATTAGCATCGATAACTATGATGTTCGGAATATTAAAACGTCAACATTATTCAAAAATATTGCGCTCGTGAGCCAAGAAATCACTCTTTTCGATGACACCGTCGCAGCTAATATCGGTTACGGACGTGCGGGATCAACACTAGAAGAAATAAAAACAGCTGCACAACACGCAGCCGCTCACGATTTTATTATAAATCTAC
>CAXGXG010000390.1:0-1598 GCA_964013525.1 uncultured Alphaproteobacteria bacterium
AAAAGGGGATTCAATGCTGCATTGCAAGCTTTAATGGCATATTTAATGATATTAGATAATTCTCTAATAGAATTATGTTTAACTGGTGCTGGATATAGTCTGCAATCTATACTGCGATTACGTTTTTGTCTAGCCGGTATCACCATTCTCTACGTGGTCATTGGACTGCCACACTATTGCTTTGGAGGCTTCGGTTCCCTCAAAATGTGATCCGCAGTTTGAAAGTTACTTGTCCAAAATATAACGATCTTTTTTCTGCATCATTCATACCGGGTTTAACCGAAAGCTTTCGTCCCGGCTGGGACAAAACGTAATCTCATGCTTTCATTTACAAGACTACAAAACTTGTCTCTTACATCTTACGCATATACAGCCCTTTCTCCGGTTGCAGGGTTGAAGCAAAACAACTCGCCTGTTTGCAACATCTGGTGCATGATGACAGCCAGTTTTCGTGCAACAGCAATTCTTGCCTTTTTCATACCAGAGCGTTTGGCAATCCTCAGCCCCCATGCTTGAAGGGAAGAGGGCTTTTTCACGCGTGTGAGGATGGAATTGGCTGCCTCATAAAGCTGATGCCTGATAACCCTATCACCGCGCTTTGATATTCGGCCATTGTAGTCCATGTCGCCGGATTGCCTGCGTCTTGGCGTTAAACCAAAATACGCACCCACACTTTTTGATTGCTTGAACCTGTCAGCATCATAGACGGCCAGCACAAAGTTTGCGGCCGTCATTGGGCCAACACCTGGAATACTCATCAGGATACGGCATTTTTGGCAAGCGTAAGCGTGATCGAGAACCAGCTCATCCAGATCGTTGATCTTCTCCTTAATCATCCGCAGCATATCAAGCTGGATTTGAAGAGGAGGGGCAATGGCTGTACCTTCATCGATGATTTCCTGAACGCGGTTTTCAAAACTGACGCCCGCAATACCTTTGATTAGAATGCCAAATGTTTTAAGCATGCCGCGGATCTGGTTGACGACATCGGTACGCATACTGACCAAATTGCTGCGTGTTCGAAATAGGGCGCGTGATTCATGGTTCTCAAAACTCTTGATGGTGACTTCTTTATACCAGTTACAGCGCATGATCTGGGCAATGCCGTGGGCGTCGTTTTTATCGGTTTTGTTCATTTGCAGGCGCAAAACACCATGCGCGTGGTACGCATCAATACAAATGGCCGGAAGCCCCATATCGTTTAAACCGTGCCAGTGCCATGTTGAAAGATGACCACTTTCAAGACCAATTTTTACAGCTTCAGGCGCATGTTTCTGCACTGTCTCACCGATACCTTCGGGCGTTGAGGGGCAATGACCTTCCCAAAGTTTGTTACCGTCACGGTCAACAACGCACACATGCGTTTCATCTTGCGATACATCCAGTCCTACATATTGATCCATTTTTTATCTCCATTTAGTCTTTTAATAGGTTGTTTAAATTGACAACATACCATCCCAAAAGGGCGGCGAGTTGTCATACCTCGCACCTATTAAGCTAAATGTGATAATGTATATTATGGAAATTACCGTATTATCTTCAGGATACTTATAAACGCTCTCAGTATGTAATCTTGACCGTTAAATCGTCATAACCAC
>CAXGXG010000391.1:0-1598 GCA_964013525.1 uncultured Alphaproteobacteria bacterium
TGGCTTCCTAAGGATGTGGCCAAACGTTATTGCCGGACATATGGAACCCGGGCCCGCTATTTCCTACGTGGGGCCAAAAAGATCGAAGATTTGGGTGCGCACCTGGGGGACGGCGTTTACGAGGCTGAAATCGCCTATCTCGTCATGCGGGAATGGGCCCTGACAGTCGAAGATATCCTGTGGCGCCGTTCAAAACTGGGCCTTCACATCAGTGCGGAAACCCAATCCAATATTGAAAAAACACTGCGCAAATATAAAAAACGCTTTGCACCGCCCAGTGGGAGGTCGGAATTTAACAAGGCGCGCAATTTTAAACCCTAAGTTTGAAAGTAGGCATGCCGATGACGCATCAAACTCCATTCATCATTTCCATCGATCAGGGTACCACCAGCAGCCGGGCAATTTTGTTTTCCCGCAATATGGAGATTGTGGAGACCGCACAAAAAGAATTAACGCTGCATTATCCTAAAAACGGCTGGGTTGAACAAGACGCCAACGCAATTTGGCAAGACACTTTTTCCATGTGCCAAAAGGTGATAGCAGCCCAATCTGTAACGGTACAGGATATTGCCGCGATCGGCATTACCAACCAGCGCGAAACCGTGGTTGTGTGGGATCGCAACACGGGTAAGCCTGTTTATAATGCTATCGTCTGGCAGGACAGACGCACAGCATCTGATTGCGTGAAATTGCGCGCTGCAGGGCACGAGGACACAATTCGCCAAAAAACCGGTCTTTTGATTGACCCTTATTTTTCCGCAAGCAAGGTAAAGTGGATATTGGACAATGTCGAAAGCGCACGTGAAAAGGCTGTAAAAGGTGACCTGTTGTTCGGCACGATTGACACATGGCTGATTTGGAAGCTGACAGAGGGTCAGGTGCATGCAACCGATGCCACCAACGCATCGCGCACGATGCTTTTTAACATTCGTGACCAAGTTTGGGATGAGGAGCTTTTGGAATTATTTGATGTTCCTGAAAGCATGCTGCCATCTGTTCATGACAATGTCAGTGATTTCGGCCATTGTGATGGCTTGATTCCCGGGCATTCTATTCCCATCACGGGGGTGGCGGGCGATCAGCAGGCTGCCGTTGTCGGGCAGGCGTGCTTTGCCCCCGGTATGATCAAAAGCACCTATGGCACAGGCTGTTTTGCGCTGATGAACATCGGCAGTGATTTTGAATTGTCCGAAAACAAGCTTCTTACAACCGTTGCTTACCGTCTGGCGGGAGAGGTCACCTATGCCCTGGAAGGATCGATATTTATAGCCGGCGCGGCTGTTCAGTGGTTGCGCGATCAATTGCAAATTATTGATCATGCAGCCGAAAGCGAAGGGATCGCTACCAGCGTTGATGACAATGGCGGGGTTTATATGGTGCCCGCTTTTACAGGTTTAGGCGCACCGTTCTGGGATCCGGATGCGCGCGCCGCCATTATGGGGATGACACGTAATACAACACGTGCGCATATCGTACGGGCCGCGCTGGAGGCGCAAGCCTATCAAACACGAGATTTAACAACCGCAATGGAAAAAGATGCAGGTCAGCCGCTGTCGGAAATTCGTGTTGATGGTGGCATGGTCGCTAACAACTGGATG
>CAXGXG010000392.1:0-1595 GCA_964013525.1 uncultured Alphaproteobacteria bacterium
GTACCTGCGTTCTTGTTACTCCTGGGCTCGGCAATGGTGGGTCAGGGCGCCGGTACAGGCTGGACGATTTATCCACCGTTATCATCAATTACAGGCCATCCGGAATTGTCCGTTGATATGGCCTTGTTTGCCCTTCACCTTGCAGGTGCATCCTCAATTCTGGGTGCGGCAAACTTTATTACAACCATTTTTAATATGCGCGCCCCGGGTATGACACTGCACAAGATGCCGTTGTTTGTCTGGGCGATGCTGGTCACAGCCTTCCTTCTGGTTTTGGCCGTGCCTGTTTTGGGTGGCGCTATTACCATGCTGATTACAGACCGTAACTTTGGTACGGACTTCTTTAACCCGGCCGGTGGTGGGGACCCTGTCTTGTTCCAGCATTTGTTCTGGTTCTTTGGACACCCTGAAGTTTACATCATGATTTTGCCGGCATTCGGCATCATCTCTCACATCGTGTCCACATTCTCGCGCAAGCCGATTTTCGGCTATCTGGGAATGGCCTATGCGATGGTGGCGATTGGTGTTGTCGGCTTTATCGTTTGGGCACACCATATGTACACAGTTGGTCTGGACGTGAATACGCGTGCGTATTTCACTATGGCGACATTGATTATCGCCGTTCCTACCGGAATTAAGATCTTTTCCTGGATCGCCACGATGTGGGGCGGATCAATCCGCTTTAAAACACCGATGTTGTTTGCAATCGGATTTATCTTTCTGTTTACAGTCGGTGGTGTAACAGGTGTTGTTTTGGCAAACGCCAGTTTGGATGTGGCCTTGCATGATACGTATTATGTTGTTGCTCACTTCCATTATGTTCTGTCATTGGGTGCGGTCTTTGCGATCTTTGCCGGATGGTACTACTGGATCGGTAAAATGTCCGGCCGTCAGTATCCCGAATGGATGGGGCAGGTGCATTTCTGGCTGACCTTTGTTGGCGTAAACCTGACGTTCTTCCCCCAACATTTCCTGGGCCTTGCGGGTATGCCGCGTCGCTATCCCGACTACCCGGATGCGTATGAGGGCTGGAACATGGTTTCATCCTATGGTGCCTATATCAGTGCCTTTTCTATGTTGTTCTTTATCTTCCTTGCGATCTATACGCTCGTTGCTGGTCGCCGGGTTGGTCCGAACTATTGGGGTGAAGGGGCAACGACACTGGAATGGTATGTGTCATCACCGCCACCTTTCCACCAGTTCGAAAAGCAGCCGGTTGTTAAGTAATGGCATTAGGCTACGCAGCGACATATGACTTTAACGGTCTGGATACAAGCATGACCCATAACGGGCGGGTGCAGGACTTTATCGCCCTGCTTAAGCCCGGGGTCATGACGCTGGTTGTCTTTACCGCGATTGTCGGCCTTGCTGTGGCGCCTATTGATATTCACCCGTTCCTGGCGCTGGTGGCGATTTTATCCATCACGATCGGTTCCGGGGCTGCAGGCGCAATCAACATGTGGTACGAGCGTGATATTGACGCCCTGATGAGCCGCACCAAGAACCGCCCGATTCCAGCAGGCCGGATCACTGCTGATGAGGCTTTGAGCTTTGGATTGGTATTAACCTTGTTGTCTATCATGCTGATGGGGGTC
>CAXGXG010000393.1:0-1579 GCA_964013525.1 uncultured Alphaproteobacteria bacterium
GGCCGAGGGAGTTGAGGTTGTCCTGATGGATGTCCTGCAAAGCGTTTTGGGAACTGGTAAATTGATGGACCTGTATGCCAAGCGCGTGCAATTTGACAATGTTTTGTTAAAAGATGTCGAGTTCTCGCCCCTGACGGCACAGGATTATTTGTTGACGGCCGAGGGTGGAAACCTGAATACAGGGCAGGGCGATCCGCAGGTGAGCGAGATCCTGTCTTCTGCTTTACCCGCAGGGCGCAAGCAATCAGAGCTTGAGTGTCTGTACATGCCGTTTGAGGTCAGCGCCCCATACATCAATATTGAAGGCGGCGTGATTGAAACAGGCCCTGCGTTCATTCGCGTGAATGGGCGCATTGATACCCAGGCCGAAGAAATGAACATCACATTGACACCGCAAAGCAAAGACAATCGTGAGATTGTTCAGCCAGTGCCCATTACATTGACCGGCCCGTTGACCAGCCCACAGGTCTCTGTTAATCAGGCGGATGTCATGTCACGCATAGGTGCCTTGTTGGGGCAGCGCCCGGTCGTCACACGTCAGGATGAAATTAAGTGCAAGGAAAACGGATAGCGATGAAACGTTTTTACACAGATGTCACCGCCGCCGAAAACGGGGATGGAACCTATCAGATTCAGCTGGATGGCAAGCCGGTTAAGACCCCTTTGGAAAACGTTTTAACCACGCCTTGGCAGCCGCTGGCTGATGCGGTCATACAGGAATGGGATGCTCAAGAAGGTAAAATAGACCCGCGCACGATGCCAATGACGCAGTTATTGAATGTCGAGATTGATATGGCCCGCCCGGGTAAGAAGCGTTCAGAAATTGAGGCGGAGGTCTTAAAGTTCATCGAGAGTGATCTGGTCTGTTACGAGGCCGATCATCCGGAAAAGCTTCGCGCCTGCCAATTGAAGGCCTGGGAGCCGGTTCGCCAGATTTTTGAAGAAGAAACAGGCGTTCGTCTGAATGTCACCCGCCATATTTCTTTTGCGGAGCAACCAAAAGCCATTAAGGAAGCTGGAAATACATTTGTCAAAGAACTGCCCCCGTCCAAGTTTACGGCCTTTCAGGCCTTGGTTGCGCCATTGGGGTCTTTCCTGATTGCAAAAGCCTATGTTGAAGGTCATATTACCAAAGATGAGGCCTGTGAGGCGGCTATGGTGGATGAAATCTATCAAGCTGATGATTGGGGCGAAGATGAAGAGGTCGTGTCAAAGCGCGAGGCCTTGAAAAAAGAGCTGGCAAGTGTGGGCCGCTATCTGGAATTGTCACAGTAATGGGCGGTACGGAAACAAAATCGGTAATGACTGCCGGTAACCTGTTTCGTTTCAGTGTTAAATACTGGAAAAAGCGCCGCTATATGCTGGTTTGCGCATCAATTCTAATGTTGCTGGCCGTTGTTGCAGATATTATTTATCCTATCTTTTCAGGGCGTTTGATAGATGCGTTGGCAAGTGGCTTAAACGATCCGCAAGCTTATGCAATGCCGGCCCTCTACGCATTTCTGGGCATGGCCGGTATGGGGCTTATGCAGCGGATTTGCAAGGTTTCAGGCTCTTACTATTGGGCGCGTTTAACGGC
>CAXGXG010000394.1:0-1571 GCA_964013525.1 uncultured Alphaproteobacteria bacterium
AATTTCTGATCCTGTTTTCGGCAGGAAATCAATGCTGTATGGACAGTTGATAGCCAATTGGCCACAGATTGCAGGCGAGGATATGGCCAGTTACGCCTTCCCGGCCGAGCTGAAGTTTTTGCGCAAGGCCGGACGTCAGAACAGTGCGGTTTTAAAACTTTCGGTGACCAGTGCGCGCGCACAAGATGTCCTTATGCAGAAAGACCTGCTGATTGAAAAATTAAATCAGTTTATGGGATTTAACTCGATTGAAGACATACAGCTTCAGCACAGGCCCCATCAGGCGATCCGTAACCAGATCGAACGTCAGGCAATTCGCCCACGCCCACTGGCCAAAGAACAAAAAGAAGAAATATCCCGCCAGATCGATAAAACACAGGATGCGAACCTTAAAGAAGCACTTGAAGCATTAGGCAACGCAGTTTATTGTAAGGCAAATTCGAACAAGCAAATCGGGAATCAAGATGAAAATTAACGCAATCAATATCCGTTCAGGAAATATTCTGGAATATAACGACAAGCTTTGGAAAGTCCTGAAAAGTGATATCATGCAGCCGGGTAAAGGCGCCTCTGTCGTACAGGTTGAAATGCGCGACATTGATTCCGGCAACAAAACCAACGTGCGTTTCCGCACACAGGAAACCGTTGAAAAAGCCCACGTTGAGGGGGTCGAGTTTCAATTTCTGTATGCCGATGGCGATGACCATCACTTTATGAACAATCAAACATTCGAACAAATTATTATCAACCGTGAATTGATCGGTGATCCGGCTGTCTATTTAAAAGATGGTATGATCTGTTCGGTTGCCATGCATGAAAACGGCCCCTTGGGCGTAGACTTGCCTGATTCAGCGACATTCGAAGTTGTTGAGGCGGAGCCGGTTGTAAAGGGACAAACCGCATCATCTTCCTACAAACCCGGCGTCCTTGAAAATGGCGCCAAGGTCATGTTGCCGCCCCATATTGAAGCCGGCACACGCATAGTGGTCAAAACCGAAGACGGATCCTACGTTGAACGTGCAAAAGATTAAGCCTGCTTTTTAATATCAAAATGAAAACCAAAATCCGAAAAGGATCCCAGTAAAATGAGCTTCACTCGCCGTTCTGCCCTAATTACCGTAATGATTAAAGCCGCTGAAAAGGTCGGTCGCCAACTTGTCCGTGATTTTGGAGAGGTTGAAAACCTTCAGGTGTCACGAAAAGGGCCTGGTGACTTTGTTTCTGCTGCCGACACGCGCGCAGAAGAAACACTGCACTATGAACTGTCAAAAGCCCGCCCAAAATTCGGTTTCCTCATGGAAGAAAGCGGCGAGAAACCAGGCGAAGATAAAGCGCGCCGTTTTATTATTGACCCGCTTGATGGAACGAAGAACTTTCTGCGCGGTATTCCTTTCTGGTCCATTTCAATTGCCGCAGAGGAAAACGGCCAAATCACGGCCGGCGTTGTTTACAACCCCATTTTGGATGAGCTGTTTTGGGCCGAACGCGGTCAGGGTGCGTTTTTAAATAACCGCCGTCTGGAAACGACAAAACATAATAAATTGTCCGATTGCGTTATTGCCGCAGGTAAC
>CAXGXG010000395.1:0-1566 GCA_964013525.1 uncultured Alphaproteobacteria bacterium
CCAGAAATCGTGGATGACCGCAATTTGGACGACGACGTCAAGACAATCACGCTTTCCTATACTTTTTTTGATCAAGGGGAAGAGGTCTTGGAAAATTATCTTGTTGAGCAGGCGCAACTTGCAAGTCGCGAACGCGTGACGAGACAAAACTGATATGGAATCAGCGAAATCCCTACGAAGGTCGGACATGGACCACGGAGTGACGATATGAGCGACACGACACATACTAACGGCCACGATTATCATATGGTCAAGCCGAGCCCCTGGCCGGTTCTCGGAGCGTTGGCAGGCGGCACTCTGTTGGGGGGCTCGATCCTTTATTTCCATGGCGAACAAATTTGGCTGATGTGTATCGGTTTTGCACTGACGCTGGCCACCATGTATTTTTGGTGGCGTGACGTGATACGCGAAGCGACTGAGGAAGGTGCCCATAATCCGGTTGTAACACGAGGCCTGCGGTTCGGCATGGTGCTCTTTATTGCCTCCGAGGTAATGTTCTTCGCCGCCTTCTTTTGGGCGTTCTTTAACGCCTCGATCATGCCGCCGGAGACCATTGAGTTCACTTGGCCGCCACCAGGCGTTGATACGATGTATCCCTGGGACTTACCACTGATCAATACCATCATACTGTTAACATCGGGTGTGACGTGTACCTGGGCGCATCACGCGTTAAAGCATAACAACCGTAAGCATCTGATCTCTGGTTTGGCTCTGACTGTTCTCCTCGGCGTCATTTTCTTGTGCGTGCAAGGCTATGAATATTCTCATGCGCATTTCGGATTCCGCGACGGCATTTATTCCTCAACCTTCTTCATGGCGACCGGATTCCACGGTTTCCATGTCACCGTTGGCGCGATATTCCTCGGTGTTTGTCTGTGGCGTGCAATGAAGGGTCATTTTAAGCCGGAACAACACATTGGTTTTGAGGCGGCAGCCTGGTATTGGCACTTTGTTGACGTTGTCTGGCTGTTCTTGTTTGTTTGGGTCTATTGGTGGGGCGCCTAAGCGTCTCCGCTTTTTGCGCCGCATTGATTGCTGCGGTGCAAAGCCAAAATTCTGAGGTGCCTGCGAATCCCGAAAGGAGCTCGCGGGCATCGCCGTGTTGGCCTAGGAAATGCTGACCGCGTTGGGAAGTTTTGACGGGAGATTTGGCGAATACATGGCTGAAACGCGGAACGTTTCTGTGTGTGCATTGCGTGCCGGCTTTTTGTGCCGCTGTCCCAAGTGCGGCCGTGGGAGGCTTTATTCGGGCTATCTTCAAGTGGCTGAGCATTGCAATGTCTGTAATTTGGAGCTCAGACAACACGATGCCGGTGACGGTCCAGCAGTCTTCGTGGTGCTTATTGTCGGTGCGGCTATCGTTGCCTTGGCGATGTGGGTTGAGCTCGCCTATCAGCCGCCCTATTGGGTGCACCTCGTGATCTGGGCGCCGATGATTTTCTGCGCCTGCGTTGCAGCGCTTCGGCCGGCAAAGGCGATTCTGATCGCTCTCCAGTACAAACATAAGGTTTTGGATTTTGACCAAAGTTCGTGAGGTATCCTTGCGGCGCGCTCATCGTTGGATCG
>CAXGXG010000396.1:0-1560 GCA_964013525.1 uncultured Alphaproteobacteria bacterium
CGTGGTCGGCTTTTTGCCTTTTTCTTTTTTCTTCTCGTCAGTTGCTTCTTTTAGCTTACGCGCGATTTCCTCGCGCTTTTTTAGGACTTGGCGGTTCTTATCGTTGCGTTTTTGAAGGTTCTGCCCACCGGTAATGACAAGCATGGCCTGGGCGCGCTTTTGTTTCTGCGCATTCATATATAATAGCCAGCCGGTTCCTCCTACCAGCAGCATAAATAAAAAAGTTATAAACAATATAACAATATAGCTCATCTTGGCATCTACCCCGTGCCCTGGTTGTTAAACAGGATCAGTTGTATGCTTCTTCCATGGCATTCAGCAATTGCTTTTCCAAACCATATTCACGCGCGCGCTCATACAATTTTGGACGAAGTCCCGATGAACGTTGCGTACCGATAATCCGGCCAAATTCATCCTCGCCCTCATACTCAAAACGGAAAAGGTCCTGCATGGTGACAACTTCACCCTCCATTCCCGTAATTTCGGTAATATGGGTCACTTTGCGCGATCCATCACGTAAACGCTGAACCTGCACAATGACATTAACCGCTGATGCGATCTGTTCACGAACAGCCTCAACCGGCAGGTTCAAGCCACCCATGGCAATCATGTTTTCCATACGTGAAACGGCCTCACGCGGGTTGTTGGCGTGAACCGTTCCCATGGAACCATCGTGGCCCGTATTCATGGCCTGCAAAAGGTCAAAGGCCTCTGGCCCACGCACCTCACCCACAATAATGCGGTCAGGACGCATACGCAGACAGTTTTTAACCAAATCACGCATCATCACCTCACCCGACCCTTCAAGGTTAGCAGGGCGTGTTTCCAACCGTACGACGTGGGGCTGCTGCAACTGAAGTTCGCAGGCATCTTCACACGTAATGATACGTTCGCCCAGATTGATATAGCGTGTTAAACAGTTCAACATCGTCGTCTTACCGGAACCCGTACCGCCCGAAACCAAAATATTGGCGCGGCATGCGCCGACAATTTTCAGCATTTCCGCACAGGTTGGCGTCATGGACCCAAATTCGATCAGCTTGTCCAAGGTCAGCTTTTCCTTGGTAAACTTACGAATGGTCATGGCCGCACCATCAACGGCAAGCGGCGGGATGATTACGTTCACGCGCGAACCGTCCGGCAAACGCGCATCACAAATCGGACTGGATTCATCGACACGGCGGCCAATAACCCCCACAATGCGCTGACAAATGGTCAATAGGTGCTGGTCATCACGGAATTCAATATCAGCGCGTTGGATTTTACCGTTCAATTCAATGTAAATGGTTTTTGGGCCGTTGATCATGATATCAGCGATACCATCCATTTCCAGCAACTCTTCCAATGGGCCAAAACCCAGCATGTCATCCGCAGCTTCTTTAGCCACCTGGGCCAGCTCAGCCTTAGTCAAGTCGAGTGATCGGAACTGGCCGATTTCTGTAACGGCGCCGGCAATTTCGTCCCGTGCGGCTTCGGCATCCATGCGCGCCAATGATTTCAGGTCAATCCCTTCGCGCAGATCCGCCCAAATACGTTTGCGGGCACGTTCAACACGCGTGT
>CAXGXG010000397.1:0-1533 GCA_964013525.1 uncultured Alphaproteobacteria bacterium
AGGACAGCGTAATTGCATGGATGCTGGATGGTAAGGATGCGGAATACATCGTTCCCCTGCCGGAAAAAGGTGAGGCCAAGCGCGCCATTCTGGAATCCTACACCAAAGAACATTCCGCCGAATACCAAAGCCAGGCCTTAATTGATCTGGCCGCGCGTATGGGCAAAAAGATTGAGAATTTTGACGACATTAAAGATATTGTCATTCATACTAGCCACCATACGCACTATGTAATTGGGACAGGCGCAAACGATCCCCAAAAAATGGATCCGACCGCCAGCCGTGAGACGTTGGACCACTCCATTATGTATATTTTTGCCGTTGCCCTACAGGATGGTGAATGGCACCACGTGAAGTCCTACGCGCCAGAGCGTGCAAAACGTAAGGATACAGTTGCCCTTTGGAACAAGATTTCAACCACCGAAGATCCAAAATGGACAGAACGCTATCATTCATCCGATCCGAATGAAAAAGCCTTTGGCGGGCGTGTTGAAATTACATTCAAAAACGGCGAAAAGCTGGTTGATGAGCTGGCGGTTGCAAATGCACATCCATTGGGTGCCAAACCCTTCGAACGGGATGATTATGTCCGCAAGTTCAAAACCCTTGCCGATGGTATTGTCAAAGACACTGAACAGGACCGTTTTCTGTCGCTCGTTCAGAACCTGCGTTACCTGAATAAAAAAGATGTCAAAAAGCTGAATGTCGAAGTTGACCTTCGCAATCTGGAGATGGGCAAAAAAGGTATTTTTGATGTTATTTAATAAACGATTGGCATCAGAAAAACGTCAGGGGTTAAAAGCCGCCCTTAAGTCTGGAAAGCTTCTGCAATTTCCCGGGGCCATGAACCCGTTAACCGCAATGGAAATTGAACGTCAGTCTTTTGACGGGGTTTATATTTCAGGAGCGGTATTATCGGCAGAGTTGGGTTTGCCGGATATTGGCCTGACCACTTTGAGCGAGGTTGCACAGCGCGGACATCAAATTGCACGCGTAACCGAATTGCCGACGATTATTGACATTGATACAGGCTTTGGCGAACCGATGAGTGCCGCACGCACCATCCACCATATGGAAGATGCCGGGATTTGCGCAGTCCATATGGAGGATCAACAAAACCCAAAGCGCTGCGGCCACCTGGATAATAAAGTCATTGTACCTGTTGAGGAAATGACACGCAAAATCAAGGCAGCTGTCGACGCACGCCGTGACGAAAATTTGGTTATTATTGCACGCACTGATGCCAAAGCCTCAGAGGGAATTAAAAGCGCAATTAACCGTGCGAAAGCCTATATCGATGCTGGTGCGGATATGATCTTTCCTGAAGCCCTTTGGAACCCGTCGGAGTTCGAAGAGTTTCGCAAGGCTGTAAACGCACCATTGCTTGCCAATATGACGGAATTTGGTAAAACCGAATTGCTTAGCAAACAGCAATTAACGGATCTTGGATATAATGTTGTCATCTATCCCGTAACAACTTTGCGTATTGCCATGGGCGCGGTCCGCCGGGGTTTGGAAACTATTCAAAAAACA
>CAXGXG010000398.1:0-1523 GCA_964013525.1 uncultured Alphaproteobacteria bacterium
TTAAACCATGGCGTCTCTACCGATATGCGTGCATTTGTCGTGATCGGATTGCTGGGGGCTTTCACAACCTTTTCAACGTTCTCGCTGGATGCGGTTGTGTTGTTGCAGCGTGGGGATATCACCGCGGCAGTTTTATATATCGGCGGTTCTGTCATTTTGGGTATATTGTCAATCCTTGCGGGGATGTATTTAACTAAAGGGTTGGGGGTCGTATGACTGGGACAGGCGTTCAAAATATGATAGTTCGTGAGGAAGATAATGATACGCGAATTGACAAGTGGTTCTGGCGGCATTTTCCGGGTTTGGGTAAGGGGATGCTGTATAAATTGATGCGCAAGGGTCAGGTGCGCCTGGACAGTGGGCGTGTTAAACCGGACACGCGTGTTTATACCGGAAATGTTGTCCGTGTTCCGCCGATGCCTGCGGATGCGTATCAGCCTAGAGGCGAGAAGTCTGACGAAATGAGCGCCACAGAAAAAAGCCGTGCACGCGACAAGCTGAAAGAAATGACGATTTTTGAAGATCGCGATGTCTTAATCCTGAACAAGCCTTATGGCTTGGCAACGCAGGGCGGCAGTAAGGTTAAAAATCATGTTGATGGTATGTTGCGCGCCTTGGAAAATGATAAGGTCCAGCCCAAGCTGGTTCACAGGCTGGACCGTGAAACGTCCGGGGTTTTAATTGTTGCCAAAAATGCAGCTGCCGCGCGAAACCTGGGGAAAAGCTTAAAACACAGGGATGCTCAAAAATACTACTGGGCCATTGTTGCGCCCGCACCGGAACTGCCGGACGGCGTGATTGAGGCCCGTATCGCCAAGGGCGCTGCCCGCGGTGGCGAATATATGATGGTCAATGACGAAGACGGCAAGTATTCGAAAACCGAATACCAAGTGGTCGAGCGGGCCTGGACCAAAGCCGCATGGCTGATGATGCAACCGGAAACAGGCCGAACCCACCAGCTACGTATTCACGCACAATTGATGGGCTGTCCTATTATCGGGGATTCCAAATACGGACCTGAAGAGCCGATCATTATCGAGGATCTTGATAATGTGGATAAACTGCACCTGCATGCACGCCGTTTAATCATTCCGCATCCGTCCGGCAAGGGCATGATTGATGTTTATGCTGACCTGCCGAAACATATGGTTGAAAGCTTTAAATTCTTTGGTTTTCATGAACATGTGGCAGAGGCCTTTTACGAGGATGGGCAATGAGCATACTTGAGCTTCTTTTTACATGGAAAATCAGGGTTTTACGCTGGATGGTTTATGCGATTGTTTTGCTTTCGCTTATCATTTTCTTTTTAGTGAAATCGATCAATTTTGCCTTCTTGCATGAATATACGGAGCGTGAGGTTGAGCAGGCCAGTGGCTGGAACGTTTATTTGAACGACGAAAGCAATCTGGCCTGGCATGAGGGGCTGTCGCTAAAGTATGCGCATGTGGATGTTACCAGCCCATTGGCCTTTCAGGCCGAGGGCGTTGAGGTCGTCCTGGGAGACGCTCATGTTGACCGCCTCG